>JBBIPI010000020.1:0-16904 GCA_037442985.1 Clostridiales bacterium | reverse complement strand
CATCATCTCCAGGCCGCCGGCGGCGTGGACGTCGATCATCCACGCGCCCAGCCGCGCCGCCGCCCGCGCGGCCCCCGCCACCGTGTTCGGGATGTCGTGGAGCTTCAGGTCCAGGAAGACCTGGGCGCCGCCCGCCGCCAGTTCGCGCACCAGGTCCGGCCCGGCGGCGGTGAAGAGCTCCAGCCCCACCTTGAAGCGCACCCCGGCCGGGCGCAGCGCCTCCGCCAGCCGCAGGGCCTCCGCGCGCCCCGGCACGTCCAGGGCGACGATGAGCCGCCCGGCCTCAGCCGGCATCCCGTGGCCCCCCTCCCGCCGCGCCCGCGGGCGCGTCCTCCCCGGCCAGGGGCGGCGGCGTGCCCCTCCGCTCCGGCCAGGCGCCCCCCACCAGGTCGGCGGCGCGGGCCACCCCCTTGCGGGCCAGGAACTCCTCCAGCTCCTCGATCACCCGCACGGGCGCCAGGGGGTCTACGAAGACGGCGGTGCCCACGGCCACGGCCGTGGCCCCGGCCAGGAGGAACTCGGCCGCGTCCCGTCCCGAGCGGATCCCGCCCATGCCGATCACCGGCAGGCCGGTGGCCCGCGCCGCCGACCACACCGCCGCCAGGGCCACCGGTTTGATGGCCGGCCCCGACAGCCCGCCGAAAACGGTGCCCAGCACCGGCCGCCCCGCGTCCGCGTCGATGGCCAGCCCGATCAGGGTGTTGACGGCGGAGAGGGCGTCGGCGCCGGCCGCCGCCACCGCCCGCGCCAGCCCGGCCAGGTCGGCGGTGTTGGGCGTGAGCTTCACGATGAGCGGCAACCGCGTCTCGGCTCGCACGGCGGCCACCAGCCCGGCCGCCGCCTCCGGCGAGCGGCCGAAGGAGAGGCCGCCCTCCTTGATGTTGGGACACGAGATGTTGAGCTCCAGGGCCGCCACGCCCGGGACCCCGTCCAGCCGCGCCGCCACGGCCCGGTACTCGTCCACGGTGCGGCCGATCACGTTCACGACCACGGCGGTGTCGAACTGCCGCAGCCAGGGCAGGTCCTCCCGGAGGAAGTGGTCCACCCCCGGGTTCTGCAGGCCGACGCTGTTGAGCATCCCGGCCGGGGTCTCGGCCACCCGCGGCCCCGGGTTGCCAGGCCAGGGGTCGAGGGAGACCCCTTTGACCATGACCCCGCCCAGGCGGTTCAGATCGAAGAAGGGGGCGTACTCCCGGCCGTAGGCGAAGCAGCCGGAGGCGACCAACACCGGGTTCTTGAACCGGATGCCGGCGATCTCGACGGATAGATCGACGCTGGCCGCGCCGGCCGCGGCCGGGGGCACGGCGCCGGTTTCGCCCGCGGAGCTCACGCCAGCAGCACCTCCCAGGCGGCGAACACCGGCCCCTCTAGGCACACGCGCCGGTAGGCCACCGCCGCCTCGCCCCGGACCGCGCGCTCCAGCCGGCGGTAGGCGGCCTCCAGGTCCCCGCCCCGGGGCGGCTCGCGCCACGGCTCCGGGCCGGAGGGATAGACCTCCTCGGCGACCACCCGCACGGGGCAGCCCAGGCAGGCGCCCACCCCGCAAGCCATGGTCTGCTCCACCGACAGGTACGCCGGCACGTTGCGCCGGACCGCCAGCCGCTGGACGGCCCGCAGCATGGGCAGCGGCCCGCAGGCGCAGACGGTCGCCCCCGGCCGGCCCGCCAGGGCCCGCTCCACCAGCTCGGTGACGAGGCCGCGGTGGCCGCGGCTGCCGTCGTCGGTGGCCACCGCCACCGGCACGCCCAGGCGGCGGAAGTCGTCCTCCGCCAGGAGGTGGGCGGCGCTGCGCGCCCCCAGGAACGCCTCGACCGGCACGCCCGCCCGCCGCAGCTCGCCGGCCTGGAAGAGGAGGGGGGGGATCCCCACCCCGCCCCCGACCAGCAGCACCCGGCCGGCACCGGCGGGGAGCGGGAAGCCGCGCCCCAGGGGTCCGAGGACGCTCACCAGGTCGCCCGGCCGCCGCGCCGCCAGCCAGCGCGTCCCCTCCCCCCGCACGCGGAAGAGGACCGCGACCGTCCCCGCCTGCCGGTCCACGCGGAAGACGCTGAGGGGCCGCCTCAGGTACCGGTCCAGGCCGTCGCCGCCGGGGGGGCGGCCGCACAGCACGTGCAGGAACTGGCCGGGGCGGGCTTGCAGCGCGACGGCCGGCGCGGCCAAGGCCAACTCGTGGTATCCGGGCGCCGCCTGGCGGCTCTCCGCCACCGGCGCCTCCCACAGGAGCATCCCGGGGCCTGTCCCTCCTAGTGCCGGCCGCCGGCCGGCCCCTGTTCAACCTTACTTTCCCGGCCGGCACCAGACAAGATCCCCCGCCGCCCGGCGGCGCTGGCCCGGGCAGGCAAAGGGAAGGGGACCCGTGCAGCGGGTCCCCTTCCGGGATGGGTGCCGGCGTGTCGGCGGCTCGTCCTAGTCGGTCACGGTGAGGGTGCCCACCATGCCCGCTTCCTTGTGGCCGGGCACCATGCAGTAGGTGTTGAAGGTGCCGGTGCGGTCGGCCTCCCAGACGATGACCCGTTCCTCGCCGCCGCCGAACTCGCCCGTCTCCAGTTCGTCGAT
The DNA here is from genome assembly GCA_037442985.1 of Clostridiales bacterium. GTDB lineage: Bacteria > Bacillota > Sulfobacillia > DYIH01 > JBBIPI01 > JBBIPI01. The sequence goes on along the minus strand of JBBIPI010000020.1, from coordinate 14,348 downwards.
CCCCTCGGCCATCCAGTCGTGGGGCACCGCCCCGACGTTCTTGACCACGAATTTGACGACCTCGCCCTTCTTCACCGTTATGTCCTTGGGCTGGATGCGGAACTGGTCGTCCAGGGTGATCTCCACCGTCCGCGTGACCCGGGCCAGCTCCTCCTGCGTGGGCGGCTTGTACTCGCCCTCGCCCATCTTCATCCCTGCCATCCCGCCCATCTGGCCCTGCATCATGCCCTGCATTCCGCTCTTCTCGCCCTTGTCCCCGCCCGTGGCGCCGCCGCCACCCGACCCCTGGCCGCCCGAGGAGCACCCCGCCACGAGCAGCGTCAGGCCGGCGACCGCCACCGCAAGCCACGCCTTGAAACGCATTCAGACATCCCCCTTCCCCGTTTGATGCTCCCCCGGGCGTGTCCCCCGGCGGGATGCACGCGCACCTGCCATGGTACAGCGCACTTCTGAATTGGCGCGGGGGCCCCACTGAAGATTTGTTGAAGATGCCGCCCCCGGAAGCCGGCTCCCCACGCTACCGCACCGGCGACCAGCTCCTGCCCCCGTCCCGGCTGACGTACCAGCCGCCGGCCGCCAGGGCGTACACCTCGCCAGGCCGGGCGGGGTGCGCCGCGACGGCGTAAGCCGGTCCCGGCGGCAACCCGGCGCCCGCCTGCCAGCGCCGGCCTCCGTCGTCGGAGCGAAAGACCCCGCCGGCGGTGGCGGCGTACACCGTTGCCGGGTCCCCCGGGGCCACGGCCAGGGCCATGACCGAGCGGTCCGCGAGGCCTTCGGCGGCCTCGACCCAGGTCCGGCCCCCGTCCTCCGACCGGAAGACGCCAGCCGCCAGGTCGCCGGCGTAGAGGAGGTCCTCGTCGCGGGGATCGGCCATCAGCGAGATGACCCGCTCGGACGGCGGGCCGTCGCCCAGCCTCTCCCAGGTGCTGCCTCCGTCTTCGCTGCGGAACACGCCCTGCCCGACCACGTAGGCCACCAGCCGGCCGGGCCGTGCCGTGCCGGTGAGGCCGTGGATGTCGTACCCCGGCAGGCCGGCGCGGAGGGGCCGCCAGGTCCGGCCGCCGTCATCGCTCGCGGAGAGGAGGTCGTGCCCCCCCACCACGACCCGCCCTGGCCGCCCGAGGTCGAAGGCGATGTTCATGACGTCGCGGCCCTCCAGGCTGCGGACCTCCGCCCCCTCTCGTCCCCCACCGCCGAGGCTGACGACGCTCAAACCGCCGTGGGTGCCGATGTACATCCGTTCGCCCGACCCCGGGGAGAAGGCGACGAAGTGGACGTGCTCCTCGGCGGGCGGCCGCGCGTCCCCACCGCCGGCCGCGCTCCGGGACCTCATGGCGCCCAGGACGACGGGCGTGAGGGCGAGGGCGCCGGCCACCGCGGCGGCGATGGCGAGGCGCACCCGATCTGACATCATGCTCCCAACCTCCCCGCACCTCTCTACCCACGCGGCCGGACGAAGCGGTAGCCCACGCCGAACACGGTCTCGATGAACCGGGGCGTTGCGGAGTCGTCCCCCAGCTTCGTGCGCAGGTTCTTGATGTGCGTGTAGACGGTGCGCTCGTCCCCCCGGAACGCCTCGCCCCGGAGGTGCTCCAGGAGCATCCGCCGGCTGAAAACCCGCCCCGGGTGGGCGGCCAGGAGGGCGAGCAGGCTGAACTCGGTCGGCGTGAGCTCCACCTGACGGCCGTCGACCCTGACGGTGTGCTCCGCCAGATCGATTTCCAGGCCGGGGCGAGAAAGCCGTTCCCCGGGCGCCTGGGCGGCAGCCGCCGCCGTCCGGCGCAAGACGGCCTCCACGCGGGCCACCAGCTCGGCCGGGCTGAAAGGCTTCGTCACGTAGTCGTCCGCACCCATCTTGAGCCCGGCCACCTTGTCCGTCTCCTCCGCCCTGGCCGACAGGAGGATGATCGGGGTGAGAGCGGCCGCCCGGATGCGCCGGCACACCTCCCAGCCGGAGACGGCCGGCAGCATCAGGTCGAGGATGACCAGGTCCGGCCGCTCGTCCTCGAAGGCCTGGAGGGCGGCCCGCCCGTCCGCCGCCGTGATCACCCGGTACCCGTCCCGCTCCAGGTAGGCCCGCACGGCGGTGGCGATAACCGCCTCGTCGTCGACCAGCAGGATCTTCTCCCCCGCCACGGACGACACCCCCCGGCGCGCTGCGTCGGCATGGCGTCTCCCCTCGTCATTATACCTGTTGGGGGTATTAGGCAGGAAACGCACCCGCTCCGCGCTTTCAGGGAATCTTCACCATCACGCCACTGCGGGTTCAAAACTCCGAGCGTTAATGAATACGGAAGTTGCGTAAACCGGAGGTGTGCGACCATGGGAGACGATCGGCACCAGGAACCCGAGCGTCGGCAGCGGGTCACTCGCCGCCAGCTCCTGCGCACCGCCATGTGGAGCTCGCTGGGCGTCTTCGCCCTCCAGGGCGGGCTGAACACCCTGGCCTACCTGTGGCCGCGCAAGGTGAGCGGCTTCGGGGGCAAGGTGGTCGCCGGCAGGGTGGACGACTTCCCGGTGGGCTCGGTGACCAAGTTCCCCGAGGGGCGCTTCTACCTCGTCCGCGAGCCGGAGGGCTTCCTGGCCCTGTACTGGAAGTGCCCGCACCTGGGTTGCACCGTGCCCTGGTCGCCGCCCGAGGACCCGGGGCGCTTCCACTGCCCCTGCCACGGCTCCATCTATCTGCGCAACGGCCAGCGGATCGCCGGCCCGGCGCCCCGCTCTATGGACCTCATGGCGGTGGAGATCCGCGACGGGCAGGTGATCGTGGACACCGGCAAGATCACGCAGCGACTGAACTTCCACCCCAGCCAGATCACGAGGGTTTGAGGCGGTCGGCGGCGAATGCCGATGGCATGGCGGTGCCGGTAGCGGGCAAACGGGTCCTCGGCGCCGGCCTCCTCCTGATCCTGGCGGCGGCCGGCTGCCAGGCTTCCCTGCCGGCGCCCTCGGAGGCGCGCGGGGCAGAGCTGTACGCGCAGTATTGCCAGGCGTGTCACGGCGGCGCGACGGGCGGGCGGATGGACGCCATCCCTCCCCCGCACAACCGCAACGGCCACACCTGGCACCACCCCGACTGCCAACTGGAGGAGATCGTGCTCTCCGGCTTCGACCGCGGCGATCCGGCCGTGCCCGCCATGCCCGCTTTCCGCGGCCGGCTGTCGGAGGAGGACGTGCGGGCCATCCTGGCCTACATCAAGACCTGGTGGGACCCGGAGCAGCGGGCGGCCCAGGCCCGGGTGACGCGGGCGCGGTGTTGACGCAGCAACCGCCGCAGTATAAGCTTGAGCATGTACGCAGGTATACCCGCATGGGGTATTATGTCGCCGAGAGGACGAGATCATGGAGGGACGCCGCCCGCGCCAGCACCCCCGCGGCGCCGCGGGGAAGGGCCTCGTCTGGAAAGCGCTAGCAGGGGCGGCCGCGGCGCTGCTCCTGGTACTGGTGGCCCACGCAACGCAGCCGGGCCGCGGTCAACCGCCAGCCGGACCCCTGGGCCCCGGCTCCCCGCGCGCGGAGATCCTGCCTGCCGCGCGCTCCGGGCACCTCTCCTCCTCGTGGCGCGGCGGCGAGACGCGCCCCCTGCTGGACCCCGCCCTCTTCCGCGGGCAGGAGTTCATGGACCTGGACGTGGAGGCCGGCTACCGCGCCGCCTCCGAGATCCCCGACGTCCTGGACGAGCTCTTCTGCTACTGCTTCTGCGAGGACCCGGCCCACGCGCCGGCGCACCGCAGCCTCCGCTCCTGCTTCACCGACACCCACGCCGCCCAGTGCACCGTCTGCCTCGCCGAGGCGCTGCGCGCCCGCGAGCTGGTGCGGCAGGGGCTGCCGGTGCCGGAGATCGAGCGGCTCATCGACGCCGAGTTCTCCGGGGTCTGACGCATCCCACCGGTGGGCGGCGCCACCCCCGCCCTGGCCAGCCTGATCCGCCAGACGGTGGTCCGGCCGCTCAGGGAGGTTAAAGCATGAGGCTCGTGATCGGGGTCATGGGGACGGCGGACGAACCTATCCCGGCGGAGGCGCGGGAAAAGGCGGTGCGCCTCGGCCGCGCCATCGCGCGTAGCGGCTGCATCCTCATCACCGGCGGCTGCCCGGGGCTGCCCTACGCGGCCGTGCAGGGCGCCAAGGCCGAGGGCGGCCTGGTCGTCGGCATCTCGCCGGGCCTCTCGCGCCACGAGCACGTCTTCAAATACGGGTCCCCCACCGAGGGGTTCGACCTCCTGATCTACACCGGCTCGGGGCTCATGGGCCGCGAGGTGGAGAACATCCGCTCCAGCGACATCGTGGTCATCGTCGGCGGGCGATCGGGCACCCTGGGAGAGTTCGCCATCGCCTACGACGAGGGCAAGCTGATCGGCGTCCTCACCGGCACCGGCGGCGTCGCCGACGCCGTGGAGCAGATCGTCGCCGTGTGCGACAAACCCACGGGCGCCGCGGTCCTCTACGACGACGAACCGGAGCGCCTGGTGGAGCGGCTCATCGCCTACTACCACGCCGAGCACTACAAGCGGCCCAACTGCTTCTGCCCGAGCGCCGAGCCCCGGGCCGGTTGAAGGCCCTGGCCGGGCGTCGGCTCAGTGGTGGCCTACCCCGCGGCGGTCGCCCTCCTCCGGCCCCTGGGCCGGCAGGGCGCGGCGGGCCAGCGGGATGACCACCGGCAGGGTGATGATCAGGGTGAGCAGCACCACCCAGGCCAGGCCGCCCCACACGGCCACGGCGCCGAGACCCGCGCGGGCCGCCGCCAGGGCGTAGAGGACGCCGGCCGCCAGGGCGATGGCCCAGCAGGTGTAGGTCGCCCGCCTCAGCGTCAAGAGCCTCACCTCCCTCCGGCCCCGCGCCCCCGCATCGCCCACCGCCGCGAAAACCGCAGCTCAGGCGCGGCTTGGCGCCGTCACCCACCGCGTCAGGCCCAGCGGCCGCCAGGGACGCGGGGATCATGCGGCGGCCGGGCGGAACCGCTTGAGCAGGAGCGTGTTCAGCGTCACCGACACCGAGCTCGTGGCCATGAAGAAGGCCGCCAGCTCCGGGCTCACGATCCAGCCCTTCCACGGGTAGAGCAGGCCGGCGGCGATGGGTATCCCCAGCGTGTTGTATATGAAGGCCCAGAACAGGTTCTGCCGCACCTTACCCATGGTGGCCCTGGCCACCTTGAGGGCGGCCACCACCCCGCTCAGGTCCTCGCGGATGAGGATCACGTGGCCCGTCTCCTTGGCCACGTCGGTGCCGCTGCCGATGGCAATGCCCACGTCCGCCTGGGCTAGCGCCGGGGCGTCGTTGACGCCATCGCCCACCATGGCCACCCTGCGCCCCTCGCCCTGCAGGGCGGCCACCTCCCGCGCCTTGTCGCCCGGCAGGACCTCGGCCAACACCCGTTCGATACCCACCTGCCGGGCGATGGCCCGCGCCGTCCGGGCGTTGTCGCCCGTGATCATCACGACGTCCAGGCCCAGGCGCTTGAGCGCCGCCACCGCCTCGGCCGCGCCCGGCTTCACCGTGTCGGCCACCGCCACCACGCCCTTGAGCTGGCCGTCGTAGGCCAGGAACATGGCCGTCTTCCCCTCTTCCTCCAGCCGCTCGGCCAGGCCCAGAGCCCCGTCTATGGCGACGCCCCGCTCCCGCATGAGCTTCCTCGTGCCGATGAGCACCTGGCGGCCGCCCACGCGCGCCTCCACTCCGTGGCCCGGTATGGCCTGGAAGGACTCGGGCTCGGCCAGCTCCAGCCCCTGCTCCCGGGCCGCGCGGACGATGGCCTCGGCCAGGGGGTGCTCCGAGTACCGCTCGGCGGAAGCCGCGAGCCCGAGGGCCTCGCTGCACCAGTAGGGGCTCTCCACCGGCCGCCCGCCCTCCACCGCCACCACGTCGGTGACGGAGGGCTCGCCCCGGGTGAGGGTGCCCGTCTTGTCGAAGACGACGGCGTCGAGGCGCGTGGCCGCCTCCACCGCGTCGGCGCCCTTGAAGAGGATGCCCTGCTCCGCCGCCTTGCCGATGCCGGCCATCATGGCGCTGGGGGTGGCCAGGCCCACGGCGCAGGGGCAGGAGATGACGAGCACCGTCACGCTGAGGAGGAGGGCAAAGCCAAAGGGCCCGATCTCCCCCAGCGTGTACGGCGAGAGGAGGAAGCGGCTCTCGGGCCGGAAGAAGGCGCCGTAGCCGTAGAAGAGCCAGAAGAGGAAGACGAGCAGGGCCAGCACGTGCACGCCCAGGATGAAGTGGCCCGCCACCCAGTCGGCCAGGCGCTGGATGGGCGCCCGCGAGGCCTGGGCCTCCTCCACCAGGCGGATGATCTGGGAAAGGGCCGTCTCCTTGCCCACCCTCGTGGCGCGGAACTTGAGCATCCCCGTCTTGTTGATGGTGCCGCCGGTGACGGCGTCGCCCGGCTTCTTCTCCACGGGCAGGCTCTCGCCCGTGAGCATGGACTCGTCCACGGCCGAGTAGCCCTCCAGCACCACCCCGTCCACCGGCACCGACTCGCCCGGGCGCACCACCACCACGTCGTCCACCCGCACCTCGTCCGCCGCCACCTCCACCTCCTGCCCGTCGCGGACCACGCGGGCCACCTTGGGCTGGAGCTTCATCAGCCGGCGGATGGCCTCGGAGGTACGCCCCCGCGTCAGCGCCTCCAGGTAGCGGCCCAACACGACGAAGGTGGTGAGGAGGGCCGCCGACTCGAAGAAGACGGCCTTCTCCCCGCCGAAGCCGGCCCGGGGGAAGAGGGTGTTGACGACGGCGATGAGGTAGGCCGCGCCGATGCCCGTGGCGTAGAGGAGGTTCATGTCTGTGACGCCCCGGCGCAGCCCGTGGTAGGAGTTGCGGAAGAACTGCCAGCCGGGGCCCGCCACCACCGGCGTCGTGAGGGCCCAGAGCAGGTACCGGTTGCCCAGCCAGTCGGGGAGGGAGCCGACATAGTCGCTGAAGGTGCCGGCCATCACCAGCAGCGAGAGGGGCACGGCCAGGAGGAGGTGGCGCCGCTGCCGGACGATCTCCCGCTGCCTCGCCTCCTGCTCCCGGTCGACGGCCTCGACCCCTTCCAGCACCTCGCGGGCCGGGTAGCCGATCTCCCCCAGCAGCCGCTTCAGCTCGGCTGGCTCGACCGTGCCGGCGTAGTAGACGACCCGCGCAACCGAAGTGGCCTGGTTCACCGCCGCCTCCACCACACCCGGCACGCCGCGCAGGGCCTGCTCCACCACCCCGGCGCAGTGGGGGTTGTCGGCCCCCTCCACGTAGAGCCGCAGCTCCTCCCGCGCCACCTGGTAGCCCACGTCGGCCACGGCCCGGGCCAGCTCCTCCGGCGAGGCCAGCCCGGGGTCGAAGGTCACCGCCGCCTGGCCGGCCGCCAGGTTCACGCTGGCCTCCTTCACCCCGGGCACGTTGCGCAGCGAGTTCTCGACGGCGCGCACGCAGGACGCGCAGCTCATCCCTTCCACCTTGAGCGTGCAGCGCTGCTCTGCCATCGGCAACCCACCCCCTTCGCGCCGGCGCGGCGCCAAGCGCGGTCCGGCCGGAACACCGTCACAGAGCCGCGTTTCCGCTCCGGAACCGACAGCACCGACCGCCTCTCCTGCACCCGACTATAGCACAGCGCCGTCGCCGGCCCGCCGTCACCTGGACGCCTCACCGCCGGACCAGGTGCGCCCGCCGTCCTCGCTCCGGTACACGCGGCCCCAGCCGTCCACGGCCAAGATGACATCGGGCCGCGCGGGGCTTACCGCGGCGGCCACGGCGTCGGCCACGCCCAGCGGTTGCCAGGTGGCTCCCTCGTCCCTGCTCACGAGCACGCCGCGATCAGTGGTGGCCAGGAGCCGGCCGCCCTGGGCATCGTAGCCGAGCCCCATCACCATGGCCCCCACGGGGGCCAGCCCTTTCCATGTGCGGCCGCCGTCCCTGCTGACCAGCACCCCTTGCTCCATGGTCCCGGCCCAGAGCACGTCCTCCTCCGCCGTGCGGCCGGCCCGCACGGCCAGCCCGTGGGTGGACTGGGGCAGCCCCGCGGCGACGTCGGCCCAGGTCTCGCCGCCGTCGTCGCTGCGCAGCAGCCCTCGCCCCACCACGAAGACGTACAGGCGGCCGGGCTCCCCGTCGGCCAGGGCCAGCCCGTGCACGTCGGCGCCGGCCAGCTCCCGGCTCGACCGCCAGGTTCGCCCGCCGTCGTCGCTCGTGGCGAAGCCGAGGTGGATGCCGGCATAGACGCGGCCCGGTCGCGCCGCCGAGGCGGCGAGACCCATGATGTCGCCGCCCAGTGCACCCTGCTGCCACGTCCGGCCGCCGTCCTCGGTGAGGAAGAGGCCCTGGTGCGTCCCGACCAGGGCCCGGCGGTCGTCGGCCGGGTCGAAGGCCAGGGCGTGGAAGTCGCCGGCCCCGATCTTCCACGCGGAGCCGCCCGCCGCGCGCCCGCCGCCCGCAGACGAGCGCTTGTCCCACCCCACGGCCAGGACCACGATCACCGCGGCCAGCGCCACGGCGCCCGCGACCCACGGCGTCAACCCGCGCCCGGCCCTGCCCGGTCGCCGGGGAGCCGCGTTCCCCTTCTTCGCCTCAACAGCCGTCTTCGTCGGAGCAGCCGTACCGCCCTTCACCGCCATGGTTCCTGACTCCTCCCGTGCCTCATCTACTTGAATCTAGCCCGCCCGCTTGGAGCGGCGGTGAAAGGGTTGTGTGGATCGTCCGAAGCACGGCGCGCACGCCCGCTGCCGGCCGCGAGAAAGGGGCGCCTGACCCCTCCCTCCGGGCGGTATCATAGGGTCAGGGAGGGGGTGAGCCTTTGCAGCCCGCGGCCTCCGGCTGGACGGTGCGCCGCCGCTACCGTCACATCCTCCAGACCCTGGCGCGCCACGGCCTCGGCTTCTCCCTGGCGCGCCACGGCTTGGCCGGCCTCATACCCTTCCATCGCGGCTGGCTCGGGCACCCGCCCCAGGCGGACCCGTACACCCAGGCGCAGCACCTGCGCCTGGCCCTGGAGGAGCTGGGCGTGGCCTTCATCAAGCTCGGCCAGGTCCTCAGCACCCGCGCCGACCTCCTCCCGCCCGAGTTCATCGCAGAGCTGTCCCGCCTGCAGGCCAGCGTGCCGCCCGTCCCCTTCGAGGCGGTGGAGGCCGTGCTGAGGGAAGAGCTGGGCGAAGACTACGCGCGCCGCTTCGCCAGCTTCGACCGCCAGCCGCTGGCGGCCGCCTCCATCGGCCAGGTCTACCGGGCGCGCCTCCGCACCGGGCAGGAGGTGGTGGTCAAGGTCCAGCGCCCCGGCCTGCGCGCCGAGGTGGCCATCGACCTGGCCATCCTGCGGCGGCTGGCGCGGCGGGCCCTGAGGACCCGGGCCGGCCAGGTCATGGACGTCACCGACCTCATGGAGGAGTTCGCCCTCACCCTGGAACGGGAGCTGGACTACGTGTCGGAGGGTCGCAACGCCGACCGCTTCCGCGCCAACCTGAGGAACGTGCCCTGGGTGCGGATCCCCAGGGTGTTCTGGGAGCATTCCACCACGCGCGTCCTGACCATGGAGGCCGCCACCGGGGTGCGCATCGACGACGAGGAGGCCCTGGACCGGCTGGGGGTGGACAGGCACGCGCTGGCCGTGCGCTCGGCCCGCCTGCTCCTCAAGATGGTCTTCGAGGACGGCTTCTTCCACGCCGATCCCCACCCGGGCAACTTCTTCATCCGCGAGGACGGCTCCGTCACCCTGGTCGACTTCGGCATGGTGGGCTCCTTCAGCGAGGTCCAGCGGGAGCGCCTGGTAGCGCTCCTGGGCGCCCTGGCCCGCCAGGACGCCGAGGCCCTGGTGGAGGCCATGCTGGACCTGGGCGCCGGGCTCTCCGCTCTCGAGCGGCAGGCGCTCACCCAGGAGGTCGGGCGCCTGCTCTCCAAGTACGCGGAGCGGACCCTGGCCGACATCTCCCTGCAGGTCCTGATGACGGAGCTCTTCCAGACGGCCTACCGCCACCGCCTGCGCCTGCCGTCCAACCTGGCCCTCCTCGCCAAGGCCGTGGCCATGGCCGAGGGCCTGGGCCGGCGCCTCGACCCCGGCTTCCGCTTCATGGACGTGCTGCTGCCGTACAGCCGGCGGTTGCTCCTTCGCGAGTACGGCCCCCGCGGCCTCACGCGGCGCCTCCCGCTGCTGGTGGACGAGTTCCTGGCGGCGACGCCGCGCCTGCCCGGCACCCTCTACCGCGTGCTCAGGCGCGCCGAGCGGGGCGACATGAGCTGGCAGGTCGACGCCCGCCAGTACGCTGACCTCACCGCCCTCCTCCGGGGCGCCGCCGCCCGCCTGGCGACCAGCGTTCTCCTGGCCGGGCTCGCCGTGGCCGCGGCTGTGCTCTTCCTGGCCACGCACGGCCAGCCGGCTTCCGCGTGGCACCTCCTGGCCAGCGCGACGCTCGTCTTCACCGGCGCCTTATCGCTGGGGTTCCTCCGCGCCCTGCGCCGCTGGGCCAACCCGCCGTGAGCCTCCGGGCGAGCGCCATGGGCGTCATGCAGCCCATCCCCGGCGAGGCACGCGCCCACGGAGTGGTCAAGGTCCGTCCGCTCGCCTCGACGCCCCCAAAAGCAGCGCGGTTTCCTGGTCACCAGAGGGCAGAGACGCGCTCATAGTTCCCCGTCCCCAACGCAAACTATCGTCCGACTTCCGAGCGAAGGGGGGTGCGTCTCGTGCGCCAGGAGTTCCAGGCGTGCGTGGACGCCTGCGAGGCGTGCGCCGTGGAGTGCGAGCACTGCGCCACGGCGTGCCTCGAGGAGCCGGACGCCCAGGCCAGGTCGCGCTGCGTCCAGCTGCTGCGGGACTGCGCCGACATCTGCTCTCTCGCCGTGCGCTTCATGGCGCGCGGCAGCCGCTACGCGGCCGAGATCTGCCGGATCTGCGCCGACATCTGCGACGCCTGCGCCCAGGAGTGCGCCCGCTTCCGGGACGCCCACTGCCAGAAGTGCGCTGACGCCTGCCGGCGCTGCGCCCAGGAGTGCCGGCGCATGGCCGCGGTCCCGGCGATGGCGTGACCCGCCAGGGGTCAGGGGCCTGCCGGCCCGCCCGGCAGGCCCCTGCGCGTCTTGACCATGTAAGCGAGCCAGGCCGTCCCGCCGATGGAGAAGTAGACCACCTGGGCGGCCGTGAGCGGGCCGAACCGCGGCTCCGACACCGTGGCCGGCTCGATCACCAGGAGGGCCACCACCTCGGCCATCACCACGCCCAGGAAGGCCTGGCCGGGGAAGGCGAGGCCGGGCAGGAGCCGCCAGCCCAGCACGGCGCCGGCCGCTGCCGCCAGAGCCAGGTAGAGGGACACCGGGTGGGCGGGGCTGCCGCCGAGGGGCGCCACGCCCCACGGCAGGTCCGTGGGTCGGCCGAGGAGGCTGGTGCCCAAGAGGGTCACCGCCAGCCCGGCCGGCACGGCGGGGGCGAGGGCGTCGAGGAGGCGCCACACGCCGCAGGGCAGCCTCCGCCAGCGCGCGGCCACGGCCAACGCTGCCAGCCCTGCTCCCCAGGGCGAGAGGGGGCCCACGCCGCCGAGAAACTCGAGGGAGGGCAGCCAGCCTGCGACCAGGCGTGCCAGCGCTCCCCCGGCCACGACCGCCACCACCAGGTTCGTCAGCTCGTCCTGGACCAGCCGCCGGTCGAGGCCCAGGCGCCGGGCAGCAGCGCCCGCCAGCCGCACGGCGAGCAGCGACCCGGCGAGGCCGGTCAGCGCCCACAGGCGCACGGCGAAGCCCCCGACGAAGACGATCTCCGGATAGGGCATCCTCCTCCCCCCTTCGTCGCGGCGGGCTGGCCAAGCCTCGCGCCGCGCGGCGGCCGCGGCCTCAGAGCGCCCTGCGCAGCGCCGCCTCCATCGCGGGCGGCGTCATCCTGCCCTCCACGCGGGCGCGGATCACGCCCGCGGCGTCCACGATGAACGTGGTGGGGAAGAAGTAGACGCCGTAGGCCGCCGTCACCTGGCCCGTCCGGTCAAAGGCCACCAAAAGGTCGATCCCGTTGCGGTCGAGGAAGAGCCGGGCGGCGCGCTCGTCGTCTTGGCTCGTCGCGTTGACGGCGATCACTTTGACCCGGCCGCGGTACTTGGCCTCCAGGCGCTGGAGGTCCGGCATCTCCTTGCGGCACGGCGCGCACCAACTGGCCCAGAAGTTGAGCACGACCACCTTGCCCCGGTAGTCCTCCAGCCGCACCGGCCGGCCCTGCTGGTCGGTGAGGGGTGCCCCGGCCGCCTCGCCCCGGGCGGAGGCAGCCGCCACCAGGGGCGGAGCCAGCAGCCCCTCCCGCGCACCCACGCCGGGAGGCAGGTCCGCCCGCCGCCAGTTGACCGCCGCCCCCGCCAGCAGGGCTACCAGCAGTGCGGCCGGCAGGGCGAAGAGGAGGGCGCCCCGGCCCGCCCCGCCGACAGCCCTGAGGCCGCTGGCGCCGCCGTCCCTCATCTGCCGCCCACCCCCGTGCGCTTCACCACGAAGGGAAAGCCCGCCTGCCGCCAGGCCTCGAAGCCGCCCCGCAGGACGTACACCCGGCGATAGCCCAGCGTGACCAGGGTCTGCGCGGCCTCTCTGGACATGGGACCGCGGCGGCAGTACAAGGCGATGGCGGCGTCGCGGCCGGGCAGCTCCCCGACCCGCGCCCGCACGGCGTCATAGGGTATGAAGAGATCGGTACCCGGTATCTCGCCCTCGTAGGGCACGTGCACGTTGACCAGCGTCACGCCGCCCTCATCGAGCAGCCGGCTCAGCTCCTGCGGAGAGAGGTCGATCCACCCCGGCGCTGTCCGCCGCGGTCCGGCCTGCTCGTATAACAGGATTCCCAGCACCAACCCCAGGGCGGCCGCCGCCCACACGACCATGCGACGCACGCTCATCGCCTCCTCGGGCAACCAGAAACGGCCCCCGGCGCCGCCGGCTTGGCCGGGCGCGTCACCGAAGCCGCCAGGTCGCCCCCTGGTCCTCGGAGACGTACACGTCCCCGTTCGGGGCACCGGCCACCAGGGTCACCCGGCCGGCGCGGGCGACCGCGGCGACGGCGGTGAAGGCGCGCATAGGGCTGCCCCGCAGCCAAGTGGCGCCCTCCCCTCCCCGCGTGCTCTTCCATATGCCCTTCTCGGTGGCCAGGTACACCGTCCCCTTCTCCTCCGGATCGAAGGCGACCGCCAGCACCCCGGGCTTGAGGTCCACCCGGCCCGGCCACTGCGGCATGAAGTCCAGCTCTTCCACCGGCACCTGGCGCCAGCCGCGCCCGCCGTCGCGCGACCGGTAGAGGCGCCCCCCGGCCGCCAGCAGGAGCTCATCGGGGTCGGCGGGCGAGACCGCCAGGCTGCGGGCGGGCGACGGCGGCAGGGCTGCGGGAACCCGGGACCACGAGGAGCCACCGTCATCGCTCCGCCACAGCCCACCCGCCCAGGCATAGACGCGCCGGCCGGCCGCCGCCACCGCCGTGACCGGCCTGGCCGCCAGGCCTGCGGCGGTCCGCCAGTCGCGGCCGTCCTCGCTCCACAGGAGACCTTTCCCCCCGGCAGCGGCGAAGAGGCGGCCGCCCTGCCCCGCGACCAGGGCGCCGAGGGCGCCGCCCGTCCACACCGGCCGCCATGACTCCGCCCGGTCCAGCCCGCGCGCACCAGAAGCGATGAACAGTCCCCGCTCCGTCCCGGCCAGGAGAGTCCCGTCGCCCCGCCCGCCCAAGGCCAGGAGGGTGTCGCCCGGCACCACCGGGCCGACGCCCCGCCCGTCGACCGGCTCGCCGGTGGTCTGCTGGTAGAACGCCTGCATCAGCTCGAAGGTGAGCGGTCCCTGCCAGTAGACGCGGGCCACGCCGGCGGCGTCGGCGAACCAGGTCTCCGGGTAGCCGCGGACGTTGTAGAGGCTGGCGATGCTCCCCTTGGCGTCCCGCAGCACGGTGTAGGTGAGGCCGAAGTCGCGCACGTAGCTGCGGATCACCCGCACCGGCTCGCGCACGTCTACGGCCACCAGCCGGATGCGGTCGCCGTAGCGCTGATGAAAGGCCTCCAGGACGGGCGCCTCCTCCTTGCAGCTCACGCACCAAGTGGTGGTGATGTTGATGATGAATGGCTTCCCCATTAGACTCTGAAAGGCGAACTCGCGGCCCTCGAGGTCCGTGATCCCCCGCCAGGCGGGCAGGGGGGCGTCCACCTGGGCCTTGCTCTTGATCCTCTGGCTCCAGGCCAGCGAGCCGGCCAGGAAGGCGAGCAACACCACTGAAGCGCCCAGCCTGAGCCATCCTTTGAGGCCGGGCCCCGCCCCTGCCATAACTCCCGCGCCTCAGTCAGTGATCAAGGCGAGCGGCCTCCCCCCGGGGCCCAGGCACCGCTCCCCCGACCGGCACCTCTGCGCCACGGTCGCCCTCGTCCGGCTCCGTCCCCTCCCGGCGGTCTCGCCCGGGG
>JBBIPI010000019.1:0-16983 GCA_037442985.1 Clostridiales bacterium | reverse complement strand
TGGCGTTTTTCCGCCCTCCCCGCCCAAGAAGCCTTGTGGCCCAGGACTTATGGCCCTGACTAGGTGCCCAACCGCCCGGTCTGCTGTCGAACTCAGGACCAACAAGGGAAAGGAAATGCCGGCAGGCGAGAGAAAAATCTAGCCCAGGTGGTCTGGTTGCCGCGGGGGTTCGTCCACCTCCACGTCCACTCAGAGTACAGCCTTCTGGACGGCGCCTGCCGAGTCGAGGAACTGGCGGCAAGGGCGGCCGCCTTCGGGATGCCGGCCTTGGCCCTCACCGACCACGGCGTGATGTACGGCGCCGTCGAGTTCTACAAGGCCTGCCGCGAGGCGGGTGTCCGGCCCATCCTGGGCTGCGAGGTCTACGTCGCCCCCCGCAGCCGCTTCCAGCGGGAGGCCCGGGTGGACGACGACCTCCACCACCTCATCCTGCTGGCCGCCGACGGAGAGGGCTACCGGAACCTGGTCCGGCTGGTCAGCCTCGCCTCCCTGGAGGGGTTCTACTACAAGCCGCGGGTCGACAAGGAGCTTTTGGCCGCCCACAGCCGCGGCCTGATCGCCCTCAGCGCCTGCCTGGGCGGGGAGGTCCCCAAGCGGCTCCTGCGCGGCGACCGCGAGGGGGCGCGCCGGGCCGCCGGGGAGTACGCCGACATCTTCGGGCGGGACTCCTTCTTCCTCGAGCTCCAGGATCACGGCCTGGCCGACCAGAGGCGCGTCAACCCGGAGTTGATCGCCCTCGCCCGGGAGCTGGGCCTGGGGCTGGTGGCGACCAACGACGTGCACTACCTGGCGGCAGAGGACGCCCGCGCCCACGACGTGCTGGTGTGCATCCAGACGGGCAAGACGGTGCACGACCGCGACCGCCTCCGCTACCCGGGCGGCCAGTTCTACTTCAAGTCGCCCGAGGAGATGGAGCTCCTCTTCGGCGCCTGGCCCGAGGCGCTCGACAACACCCTGGCCATCGCCGAGCGCTGCCGGGTGGAGCTGGACTTCGGCAGGCCGATGCTCCCCGACTATCCCCTGGCCGAGGGGACGGACGCCGCCACCTACCTGCGGCGCCTGTGCTACGAACGCCTGCCCCTGCGCTACCCGGAGCTGGCGCCGGTGGCGGCCCGGCTGCAGGGCGCGCCCCCGGCCGACCGGGAGGTGGTGCTGGCAGAGGTCCCGCCGCACCTCCGCCCGCCGCTGGAGCGCCTCGAGTACGAGCTGGGCGTCATCGAGCGCATGGGTTACCCGGGCTACTTCCTCATCGTCTCCGACTTCATCGAGCACGCGCGGCGGAGCGGCATCGCCGTGGGGCCGGGACGGGGCTCGGCCGCGGGCAGCCTCGTGGCGTACGTGCTGGGCATCACCGGCATCGACCCCCTCCGCTACAACCTGCTCTTCGAGCGCTTCCTCAACCCGGAGCGGGTGAGCCTGCCGGACATGGACATCGACTTCGACGACCGGCGCCGGGACGAGGTCATCGCGTACGTGCGGGACAAGTACGGGCCGGAGCGCGTCGCCCAGATCATCACCTTCGGGCGCATGCTGGCGCGGGCCGTCGTGCGCGACGTGGGGAGGGCCCTGGGCCTGCCCTACGCCGACGTGGACCGCATCGCCAAGCTCGTGCCGCCCGGCCTGGGCATGACCCTCGACCGGGCCCTGGAGCTGAGCCCCGAGCTGAAGCAGGCCTACGAGCAGCGCCAGGAGGTGCGCCTGCTGCTGGACCTGGCCCGGCGCCTGGAGGGGCTGCCGCGCCACGCCTCGGTGCACGCCGCCGGGGTGGTGATCTCCCGTGACCCCCTGCTGGAGCACGTCCCCCTGCAGAAGATGCCCGACGGCACCGTAGTGACCCAGTTCGCCATGGGCAACCTCGAGGAACTGGGTCTCCTCAAGTTCGACTTCCTGGGCCTGCGCACCCTGAGCGTCATCGAGGAGGCGTCGCGCCTGGCGGCGGCGGCCGCAGGGCGGCCGCTCGACCCGTACAGCCTGCCCCTGGACGACGAGGCCACCTACGCCCTGCTGGGGCGGGGCGAGACCCTGGGCGTGTTCCAGCTCGAGTCCTCGGGCATGCGCGAGATGCTGCGCAGCCTCAAGCCGTCGTGCATCGAGGACATCGTGGCCGCGGTGGCGCTGTACCGGCCCGGGCCGATGGAGAACATCCCCGAGTTCATCCGCGCCAAACACCAGGGGGGCATCACCTATCCCCATCCCCTCTTGGAGCCCATCCTCAAGGACACCTACGGCATCCTGGTCTACCAGGAGCAGATCATGCAGGTGGCCAGCGTGATGGCGGGCTTCACCCTGGGCCAGGCCGACATCCTGCGCCGGGCCGTGGGGAAGAAGAAGAAGGAGATCCTCGACGAGCAGCGCGCGGCCTTCGTGGCCGGCTGCGTCCGCCAGGGCCACTCACCTAAGCTCGCCCACGAGCTGTACGACCTCATCGTCAAGTTCGCCAACTACGGGTTCAACCGGTGCTTGCCTGGGGACACGCTGGTGCTGGATTGGGACACGGGCGAGTTGGTGCCCATCGAGAGGCTTTACCTGGAGGGGCGCCGGATCGGCGTCGCCAGCCTGGGGGAGGACGGCCGGTTGCGGCGCGGTCAGGTCACGGCGGTGTGGAGCAACGGCGTGCAGCAGGTGTTTCGCCTGCGGACGGCCAGCGGACGCACGATCCGGGCGACAGCCACCCACCGCTTCCTCCGCTTCGATGGCTGGGCCGAGCTGAGTGAGCTGAAGGTGGGTGATCGCATCGCCGTTCCCCGCATCCTCCCCACGGCCGCGGGAGAGCGGTGGCCCAGACACCGGCTGGCGGTGCTCGGCTATGTGCTGGCCGAAGGGAACGTCTGCCACCCTTTCTCCTTTTATTACTACACCAAGGACGAGCGCGAGCTGGCCGACTACCTGCACCACCTGGAGAGGTTCGACAACACGGTGGGGCGGGTGGACCGGTCGAAACCGACGATGGCCGTGTACGCCAAGCGACGCGACCGGCGGAGGCCGTCCGAGGCCGTCATCTGGCTGCGCGCTTTGGGGCTCTGGGGACAGAAAGCGGCGGAGAAACGCTTTCCCGCGGCCGTCTTCCGGTTGCACCCCGACGACCTGGCCGTCCTCCTCGGCAAGATGTGGGTCGGCGACGGGTGTATCCACCCCGAGCGGCTGGCGATCTACTACGCCACCTCCTCGCCCGTCCTCGCCCGGCAGCTTCAGCACCTCCTTCTTCGACTGGGCATCACCAGCACCGTTCACGAGAAGCGTTTCAAGTACCGTAGCGGGGTGCGGAGCGGCTACACCGTGACGATCACCGGCTACCAGAACTGCCGTCGCTTCGCGGAGACGGTGGGACTGCACCTGGTCGGAGCGGCCGAGGAGCGGCTGATGGAGTTGATGGTCGCCCACCGCTTTCTGTCCGCTGACCCGCTGCGGACGGTGGCACGGGGGACGCCGGACACCGTCCCTGCCACGATCCTCCCCCTGATCCGGGAACAGGTTGCCCGGAGCGGGCGCTCGCTGCGGGAGGTGGCGCGCGCCTGTGGGCTGAGTTTCCGCCGGGAGACCCTGGCCGTTGTCGCCCGGGAGCTGCGTTCCGCCGAACTGGCGCGCCACGCCTGCTCTGACCTGCTCTGGGACCGCGTCGTAGCGATCGAGCCGGGCGGCGAGGAGGAGACTTACGACCTGACCGTGGACGGCGAGCACAACTTCGTGGCCGAGGACATCATCGTGCACAATTCCCACGCCGCAGCCTACGGCTACCTCGCCTACATCACGGCCTACCTCAAGGCCAACCACCCCGTGCCCTTCATGGCGGCGCTCCTGACGAGCGTCAAGGACAACGCGGACAAGGTGGCGGAGTACGTCCGCGAGTGCCGGCGCATGGGCATCGCCGTGCTGCCGCCGGACGTGAACGAGAGCCTCAAGGACTTCACGGCGGTGGGGGAGCGGATCCGCTTCGGCCTGGCGGCGGTGCGCAACGTGGGCGAGGCGGCCGCCGAGGCCATCCTGCAGGCGCGGGAGGCGGGCGGACCCTTCCGCTCCCTCCTCGACTTCCTCACCCGCGTCGACCTGCGGGCGGTGAACCGGCGGGTGGTGGAAAGCCTCGTCCAGGCCGGTGCCTTCGACTCCCTGGGCGGCCGCCGGCGCCAGCTCCTCGCGGCGCTGGACCGGGCGCTGGAGCTGGCCCAGGGGGCGCAAAGCAGGCGGCCCAGCGGCCAGGTCTCCCTCTTCGACTTGTCCGGGGGAGGGGGGCTGGAGCCCGATCTGCCCCTGCCGGAGGTGGAGGAGTTCTCGCCCCGGGAGCTGCTGGAGCTGGAGAAGCAGGTCCTGGGGCTGTACCTGTCGGCGCACCCGCTGGACGGGCTGGAGAGTGAGCTGGCGGCGCGCACCGACGCCCAGGTGGCCGAGCTGAGGGAGAAGGCGGAGGGCGCCAGGGTGACCGTCGGCGGGCTGGTGGTGGCGGCCCGGCCGGCCCTGACCCGGGGCGGGGAGCGCATGTGCTTCCTCTCCCTCGAGGACCACACGGGACGGGTGGAGGTGGTCGTCTTCCCCCGCGTCCTGGAACGCTGCGCCGAGTTGGCGCGGGAGGACGCGGCGGTGGTGGTGCGCGGGAAGGTCTCCTGGCGGGAGGACGAGGTGACCGTGGTGGCCGAAGAGGTGACGCCCCTGGGCGTGCCAGCCCCCGACCCGGCCCCGCGGGCCCTGCTCCTCAAGGTGGCCGGCCCCCTGGACACGGGTCTCCTGCGGGACATCCAGGGCGTCCTCTCCCACTACCCGGGAGCGGTGCCCGTGTACGTGTGGCTCCCCGAGCGGCGCAAGGCCATCCTGGCGGACCGGCGCTTCTGGGTGGAGCCGGGCCGGGAGGTGTCGGGCGAGCTGGAGCGCCTCCTCGGTCCTGGAAACGTCTCCTGGTTGAACGCGCCGCCCCTCCGGCATGAACATACTCTGTGAACGATCGACGAGGGGGCGGAGGCCATGCGGGAGCTGGTGATCGCTCTGCTGCGCGAGCGGGGCGTGACCCTGGAGGACATCGGCGAGCTGGTGCTGGCGGTGCAGCAGAGGCATCACCCAGGCCTGACGCTCGAGGACTGCACCCGCTGCGTGCACGACGTGCTGGGCAAGCGGGAGGTGCAGTACACCGTCCTCACCGGCATCGCCCTGGACCAGTTGACGGAGCGCGGGCTCGTCCCCGAGCCGCTCCAGACCATCCTGGCCGAGGACGAGCCCCTGTACGGCGTGGACGAGACGCTGGCCCTGGGGATCATCAACGTGTACGGCTCCATCGGCCTGACCAACTTCGGGTACCTGGACCGCCAGAAGATCGGTGTCCTCGCCCGCCTGGACGGCGATGAGAGGCGGTCCGGGCGGTGCCACACCTTCCTGGACGACCTCCTGGCCGGCGTGGCGGCGGCTGCGGCGGCCAGGCTGGCCCACGCCCGCGCCGACGGCGAAGCTCGGGATCGGGAGGATGCGGGAGCAGGAAGCCGCCCAGCCTGAGCGAAAAAGAATGCGGGGTGTTCCTCCCGTGTGGCGGGTCGTCTACATCGCGGCCAACCGGATGCTGGCGGAGACGATACGGGACATGCTCTCCCGGGAGGGTTTCCTGGTCACCGTGCGCCCGGCGGGGGTCGACAGCGGCGACTTGTTGCCCTTCGAGGTGCTTGTCCCCCAGTCGGAGGCGCAGGAAGCCCACCAGGTGATCTGCGACCTGCTCCTGGCGCGCCTCAACCAGCCGTCCCAGGCCGACTGAGAGACCACGAGCGAGGTAAGACGAGCATGCGCCTGTCCAGCAGGGTCAACGCCATCAGCCCCTCCCCGACGGTATCCCTGGACGCCAGGGCCAAAGAGCTGGCCCGCCAGGGGGTGGACGTGATCAGCTTCGGGGTGGGCGAACCGGACTTCGACACCCCCGAGCCGGTCAAGGAGGCGGGCATCGCGGCCATCCGGGCCGGGTTCACCCGCTACACCCCGGTGCAAGGCCTGCCGGAGCTGCGGGAGGCCATCGCTGCCAAGCTGGCGCGGGAGAACGGGCTCGAGTATTCCCCGGCCCAGATCCTGGTCTCCTCCGGCGCCAAGGAGTCCCTGTACCACGCCGTGATGGCCCTCTGCGAGCCGGGGGACGAGGTGCTGATCCCGAGCCCGTACTGGGTGACCTACCCCGAGCAGGTGAAGCTGGCGGGCGGCGTACCGGTCCCGGTGCCCACCGGCCCGGAAGACGGTTTCAAGGTGACGCCGGCGCTGCTGGCGGAGCGGGCGGGCCCGCGCACCCGGCTCCTGATCCTGAACAACCCCGCCAACCCGACCGGCGCCGTCTACACGAGGCCGGAGCTGGAGGCGCTGGCCGACTTCTGCCTCCGGCGGGACATCGCCATCATCGCGGACGAGGTCTACGAGAAGCTCGTGTACGACGCCGAGTTCGTCAGCGTCGCCGCCCTCGGTCCCGAGGTCAAGGCGCGCACGGTGCTGGTGAACGGGGTGTCCAAGGCCTATGCCATGACGGGGTGGCGCATCGGGTACGCCGCCGCCGAGCCGGCGGTGATCCGCGCCATGACGGCGCTCCAGAGCCACTCCACCACCCATCCGGCCGCCATGGCCCAGAAGGCGGCCGCCGCGGCGCTCAGCGGCGACCAGGGGGCCGTCGCGGCCATGGTCGCCGAGTTCCGGCGGCGGCGCGACTACGTCGTGGAACGTCTGGCGCGCCTGCCCGGCCTGCGCGTGGCGCGGCCGGAAGGCGCCTTCTACGTCTTCCCGAATGTGGAGCAGCTCCTGGGTCGGAGGCTCGACGGGCGCACCGTCGCCACGGACCTGGACCTGGCCGAGGTGCTGCTGGTGGAGGGGCGCGTCGCCCTCGTCCCCGGCACCGCCTTCGGCGCGCCGGGTCACCTCCGCCTCTCCTACGCCACCTCCCTCGAGCGCCTCCGGGAAGGGCTGGACCGCCTGGAGGCGGTGCTGGCGCGCCTTTCCTGAGGGCGGCGGCCTAGCTCCCCAGGCCGCGGGCCCCGTCCTCTTCGGCTTCCTCGGCGAGCAGGGCCGCCTCGAAGGCCGTCACCGCCGCCGGGTCGAACATGATCCCCGCCCAGCGCTTGATCTCGGCCAGCGCCTCCGCGGGCGAGCGGGCCGGGCGGTACGGCCGGCGGGACGTGATGCTGTGGTAGGCGTCGGCGACGGCGACGACGCGGGCGCCGAGGGGTATGGCCTCCCCGGCCAGGCCGCCCGGGTAGCCCCTCCCGTCGTAGCGCTCCTGGTGGCGCAGGACGATCTCCACGACGTCCGCCGTCACCCCCACGTTGCGCAGGATCGCCTCCCCCAGCGCCGGGTGCTCCTTGACCTGGGCGTACTCGGCCGGGGTGAGGGGGCCTTTCTTCCGCAGGATAGCCTCCGGGATGCCAATCTTGCCGATGTCGTGCAGCAGGCCGCCCAGGGCCACCGTGGCCACCTCGTCCTCCGGCAGGCCCAGGCAGCGGGCGATGCGCTCGGACCAGTACGCCACCCCGTGGGAATGGCTGCTCGTGTAGCTGTCCTTCGCCTCCAGCGCCGCCAGCAGGGTGCGGATCGTGGAGACGTAGACGTCGCGGCTCCGCCCCGGCAGGCGGCTCCGCAGGAGGGTGTACCAGCGGGACTCGCCGGCCATGGACTGCACCTGGGCGTAGGCCTGCACGCGGTCGCCACCCAGCCGCTGGGCCTCGAGGAGCGCCCGGTCGGCGGCCTCGACCAGCTGGGTCACCGTCTGGGCGTCGCTGGGGAACGAGGCCAGGACCACGCTGGCCGTTAGGGTGCGCTCGGGGTAACGCGCCTCCTCCAGGTTGAGGAAACGGTAGGCGAGCAGGCGCTCCCGCAGGTGCTGGGCTCGGGCCAGGGCCGCGGCCGGCCCCAGGGCGGGCAGGAGCACGCCGAACTGGTTGCCGCCGTAGCGGGCTATCAGTTCCCCGTCGGCCGACCACTCCCGCAGGAAGCCGGCGAACTCCTGGAGCACGCGGTCGCCCACGTCGTAGCCGCAGGTCTCGTTGACCGCCCGGAAGTTGTCCAGGTCGACCATGAGCAGGCTCAGGGGCTGGCGCAGGCCGCGGGCCCGCTCCAGCTCCCGGGCCGCCAACTCGTGGAAGTGCCGGTGACTGGGGAGGCCGGTGAGGGTGTCGCGGCGCGCCTCCTGCCAGAGGCTGGAGTACTGGCGGGCGTTGGCCAGGGCGGTGGCGGCGAAGCGGGCCAGGAGGCCAAGGGAACGCGTCTGCGTCTCGCCCGGCGGCCGGAGGTTGCGGTACCCCAGCACGAGGACCCCCTCCAGGGATCGATCGTTGGCCAGGGGAACGACGCAGGTGCTGGCGATCTGGAAGGGGCCGAGCCAGTGGTTCAACGGCTCGGGGAGGGCCGGCCCCGGGAGGGCGGCGGCGCCGAGCTCCAGGGCCTGGCGCACCCAGGAACGCGCCACTTCGGTCCGCTGTCCCAGCAGCCGCTCGACGCCGGGGAGGGAGGGCGAGGCGCTGCGAACCACCAGGGCGCCCGACTCGTGCTCGGCCAGAAGGCCGAGGGCGAGATCCGCCTGCTGGCACACCTGCACCTCCTCCACCAGGGAGCGGAGGGTCGTCTCCTCGTCGGCCAGCTGTCCCAGCAGCAGTCCGCCTCGCTGGCACAGGTCCAACTCGTAGGAGCAACTGGCGTTCTCCCGCTCCAGCAGGCTGATCTCTTCCTCGTAGGCGAGCAGCGCCTCGGCCAGGGTGGCCAGGGAGCCGAGGGAGGCCGGAAGCGGCGAGGGCGCGCCGGCCAGGGCGAGGACGGCGGGTGGCTCCGCCTCCCCCAGGCGACAGAGGGCCACGGGGAAGGGGTCGAAGGGGAAGCACCGCTCCAGGGTGCGCGCCCATTCCTGCGGCCAGGGCCGCTCCAGGACGGTGAAGGAGGCACGGGGGAGCGCGGACGCGCCGGCCGGCATGGCAACCCCGTCCGGGGTCGGGGCCTCGCCGCCCTCCAGGTCGACGAAGGCGTAACCGCCCGCGAGCAGCGCCGCGCCCCTGGCGTCGGAGACGGCGCGGGCCGTGCGCGCCAGGGCCAGGCCCACCTTCCGCAACCGGGGCGTGAGGGCTGCCTCAGGTGTCAAGGGGAGGTTTCCCCCTTTCCGTGCCGGGACGCCCCTACTTTATTTTAATTCTACGCCCATTTCGTGGGGTGGCGCGCGCTTCCTGTCGCCGGCGGCTCGCTTCAGGCCGGGGGGAGTTCCAGATTATAATGCTGTGCGACGCGGCGTCTACGAGGAGGTCGGCGCGCGTGGCCACGAGGGAAGAGGTGCTGCAGGCGCTCCGGTCCGTCCAGGATCCCGAGCTCCGGCGGAGCATCGTGGACCTGGGGATGGTGCGCCAGGTCAAAGTGGAACCCCACGCCGTGTACGTGGAGATCGCCCTCACGGTGAGCGGCTGTCCCCTGAAGGGGCGGATCGAGGAGGACGTGCGCCGGCGGCTGCTGGCGCTGCCGGGCGTGGAGAAGGCCATCGTGAAGCTGGACGTGATGAGCGACGAGGAGAGGCGGGCGCTGGGCGAGCGGCTGCACGGCAAGCGGGAGGCCCGTTCCCGCCTCCTGGACGAGGACTCCCCCACGCAGGTGATCGCCGTGGCCAGCGGCAAGGGCGGCGTGGGCAAGTCGACGGTGACGGTGAACACGGCTGTGGCCCTCGAGCGGGAGGGCTACGCGGTGGGCGTGCTGGACGCCGACATCTACGGCTTCAGCGTTCCCCGCCTGCTCGGCCTGCAGGGCCGCCAACCGCAGGTGATCGATCGCGCCCTGGTCCCCTTGGAGGCGTACGGCCTGCAGGTCATGTCCATGGGCTTCTTCGTCGACGAGCACACGCCCATCATCTGGCGCGGCCCCATGCTCGCCGGGGCGGTGGACCAGCTCCTCCACGACGTGCTCTGGGCCGACCTGGACTACCTGCTCGTCGACCTCCCCCCGGGGACGGGGGACGTGGCCCTCAGCCTGGTCCAACGGCTGCCGCGCAGCCGGCTGCTCCTGGTGACCACCCCTCAGGCCGCCTCGTTCCACGTGGCCGCCCGCGCCGCCTACCTGGCGCGTAAGGCCAAGCAGGAGATCATCGGCATAGTCGAGAACATGGCTTACTTCACCTGCCCGGGGTGCGGGCGCGCGTACGACCTGTTCGGGCGGGGCGGCGCCGACCAGTTAGCCGCCGAGCTGGGGGTGCCCGTCCTGGGCCGGATCCCCCTCGAGGTGCCGGTGCGCGAGGGGGGCGACGCCGGGCGGCCGGTGGTGCTGGCCAGGCCCGAGGCGCCGGCGGCCGAGGCCTTCCGTGCCCTCGCCCGGGAGATCGCGTGCCGGACGGCCCGCCAGGCCGCTCCGGCGCGGGCGGAGGGATGAGCCGTGGGAGTGGCGCGCTCCCTGGACCTGCGGGGGACGATCTGCCCCATCAACTTCGTGAAGACGAAGCTCGCCCTGGAGGCGCTCTCCAGCGGGGAGCTGCTCGAGGTGTTCGTGGATCTGGGCGAGCCCAGCAGGAACGTCCCCCGCAGCGTGCGGGAGGAGGGGCACCGGATCGTCGAGGAGGGGGAGGTGGACGGCGCCTACCGGCTGGTGATCGAGAAGCGCTGAGCCGCCGCTGCGTCGGCGGGTTGTGCCGCTGGCAGCCGGGGCTCGCCGGGGCGCGCCGTCACGACGAGGCCGCCAAGGCGCGCACGCGCTGCTCCAGGTCGGCCAGACGGTGGCTGACCAGGTCGTTCCACACCTTGAGCAGGGCCCGGACGTCCCGCATCTCGCCCCGCACCTCCTCCCACCGCCGGTCGATCGCCCCGTACAGGACGGAGTGACCCTCGGCCACGAGGCGGATCTCCTCCTGGACCTTGTCCACGGTGGCGCCCAGGCGTGCCGTTTCCGCGCGGAGCGCCTCCACCTCCGCGCGGAGCCCCTCCACGTCCGAGCGGAGGACGTCGAACTGCGAGCGGAGCGCCTCCACCTCCGCGCCGAGTCCCTCCACGTCCGAGCGGAGGACGTCGAACTGCGAGCGGAGCGCCTCCACCTCCGCGCCGAGCCCCTCCACGCCCGAGCGGAGGACGTCGAACTGCGAGCGGAGCGCCGCGACGTGGCCCTCCACCTGAGCGAGGCGGCCACCGAGCGAAAGCACGTCTTCCCTTACCGCTTCCAGTCCCTGCTCCAGCCTGCCGAACTTGCTGTCGAGGTACTGGCGGAGTTCGACATCCATGACCGGGTCCCCCCTGGGATCGTCCGCGCGGTGGCGGCCATGACTGGATCGATTTTACAGCTCAGAACCGGGCGCCTGTCAAGGCTTGACCGGCGGTGCGCGTTCTGCTAGTCTACTGCGCCGGGACGAACGACCTTTAAGTGGGCCCGGCGAGGCCCGCAAGGGGAGAAGAGCGATGGCGATGGAGGATTGAGAGGGCTTCCTGCGCGGGCAGGGAGCCTTTTTCGTGCGCTGGGCCAGGCGACCGGGCGGGGCCGGCTCGCGGGAGGGTTGGCGCGGGATGGGGCTGGAGGAGAAGGCGCGCATCATGGACGGCGCCGCGATGGAGCGGGCGTTGCGCCGCATCGCCCACGAGATCGTGGAGCGGAACAAGGGCACGGAGGGCCTGGTGCTGGTGGGGATCAGGCGGCGCGGCGTGCCGCTGGCCCAGCGGCTGGCCCGCCACATCGAGGAGTTCGAGGGGGCGCAGGTGCCCATCGGGGTCCTGGACATAACCCTATACCGGGACGACCTCACGACGCGGGGCGAGCGGCCCCAGGTCCACAAGACGGAGGTGCCGGTCAACGTCACCGGCCGCACCGTGGTGCTGGTCGACGACGTCCTGTACACCGGGCGGACGGTGCGCTCTGCCCTCGACGCCCTGGTGGACCTGGGACGCCCGGCCCAGATCCAGCTAGCCGTGCTGGTGGACCGGGGGCACCGCGAGCTGCCCATCAGGGCGGACTTCGTCGGCAAGAACGTGCCCACGGCGCGCCGCGAGGTGGTGGAGGTGCGCGTCCGGGAGATCGACGGGGTGGACGAGGTGCTGATCCTGGAGCAGCGCGACGCGGGCGCGGAAGGGGGCGCCGGGTGACGTGACCGTCTTGGGCCGGGGCACGCAGGGGGAGGCGAGCCGTTCTCCGACCCCCTCGGCCGGGTGGCTGCGAGGGGGTTTTTCATGACCTGGAGTAGGCGGTGCCTCCTCGGCCTGGAGGAGCTGGGCCGGGAGGAGATCGAGGCGGTGCTGGAGACGGCCGAGTCCATGAAGGAGATCCTGGGCCGGCCGATCAAGAAGGTGCCGGCCCTGCGCGGGTTGGCCGTCCTCACCCTGTTCTACGAGCCCAGCACCCGCACCCGCGTCTCCTTCGAGCTGGCGGCCAGGTACCTGAGTGCCGACACCGTGTCGGTGGCGGCCGCCACCTCCAGCGCCGTCAAGGGCGAGACCCTGGCGGACGCCGCCCGCAACCTGGAGCGCATGGGCGTGGACGCCATCGTCCTGCGCCATCCGGCCGCCGGGGCGCCGCACCTGCTGGCGCGCTGCGTCTCGGCGGCGGTGATCAACGCCGGGGACGGCATGCACGAGCACCCCACCCAAGGCCTGCTGGACCTGTACACCATCCGGGAGCGCAAGGGCCGGGTGGCGGGCTTGAAGGTGGCCATAGTGGGGGACATCCGCCACAGCCGGGTCGCCCGCTCGGACGCCTGGGGCCTGGCGAAGCTGGGGGCCGAGGTGCGCCTGGCCGGTCCGCCCACCCTGCTGCCCGACGCCGCCGAACTGCAGGGCTTCCCGCCCGGGGTGAAGCGCTTCACCCACCTGGAGGAGGCGCTGGCAGGGGCGGACGTGGTCATCGCCCTCCGGCTTCAGAAGGAGCGCCAGGAGGCGGGCCTCATCCCCTCCCTGGCCGAGTACGCCCGCTGGTGGGGCATCAACCGCCGGCGGCTGGCCCTGGCGGCGCCGGACGTCGTGCTCCTGCACCCGGGGCCGGTGAACCGGGGCGTGGAGGTGGACTCCGACGTCCTGGAGCGGCCCGAGGCGGTGGTGCTGGACCAGGTGGAGAACGGGGTGGCGGTGCGCATGGCGGTGCTCTACCTCGTCCTGGGGGGTGGCGGCTGATGGCCGGCCGGCGGCTGGTGCTGCGCGGCGGGCGGGTCATCGACCCGGCGCGCGGCCTGGACGAGGTGTGCGACCTGGTGGCGGAGGACGGGCGGGTGGCCGCCGTGGGCCGCGGGCTCGGCCCGACGGCGCCTCCGGGGCCGAGCGGCCCGGCGGCTGCCTGGCGGGCGGACGACGGCACCCTGGTGATCGAGGCGGCGGGGATGCTGGTGGTGCCGGGCCTCGTCGACCTGCACGCCCACCTGCGCACCCCTGGCCAGGAGTGGAAGGAGGACCTGGCCAGCGGGACGGCCGCGGCCGCCGCCGGGGGCTACACGACGGTGTGCTGCATGCCCAACACCGACCCGCCCCTGGACAGCGGGGCGGTGGTGGAGTGGGTGCGGCGGCGGGCCGAGGCCGAGGGGCTGGCGCGGGTGCTGCCCGTCGGCTGCGTGAGCCGGGGACGCCAGGGCCGGGAGCTGGCCGAGATCGGCGAACTGGCGGCGGCGGGGGCGGTGGCCCTGTCGGACGACGGCGCGCCGGTGAGGGACGCAGGGCTGATGCGCCGGGCCCTCGAGTATGCCCGCGCCTTCGGCCTCCCCGTCTCGGCCCACGAGGAGGAGGAGAGCCTGGCGGCCGGCGGGGTGATACACCTGGGGTCGGTGTCGGCCGCCCTGGGGCTGCGCGGCCAGCCGGCGGAGGCGGAGGCGGTGATGGTCGCCCGCGACGTGCTGCTGGCCGGCTGGACGGGCGGGCACCTGCATGTGGCGCACGTGAGCTCCGCCGCCGCGGTGGAGATCATCCGCCAGGCGAAGGCGCGGGGCGTCAGGGTGACGGCCGAGGTGACCCCCCACCACCTGGTCCTCACCCACGAGGCGGTGCGGGGTGGCGGCGTGGCCGGTGCGCCCGGCTACGACGCCAACGCCAAGTGCAATCCGCCGCTGCGCACCGAGGAGGACCGCCTGGCGCTGCTGGAGGGGCTGCGCGACGGGACCATCGACGCCGTGGCCACCGACCACGCCCCGCACGCCCGCGAGGACAAGGAGGTCGAGTTCGAGCGGGCCGCCTTCGGCATCGTCGGTGTGGAGACGGCCCTGGGGCTCGTGCTGACGGAGGTGGTGGGCCGGGGGCACCTCTCCCTGGCGGCGGCGGTGGAGCGCCTGACGGCAGGGCCGGCGCGCGCCTTCGGCCTGCGGGCCGGCAGCCTGGCGCCCGGGGCGGCGGCGGACGTGACGGTGATCGACCCCGGGCGGGAGTGGGTGGTGGATCCGGCCGCCTTCCGGTCCAAGGGGCGGAACACCCCCTTCGCCGGGTGGCGCTTGCGGGGCAGGGCCGTGCTGACCCTCCTGGAGGGGCGGGCCACCCATGCCGAGGAGCCCTACCGCGGGAGGCTGCCGGAACCTTTCCGGCACCCGCTGTATATCAATGCATAATAGTGTATAATTATGAGCCGAGCGAGGGGAGGCGGTGACGGGGATGACCGGCCGGCTCGTGCTGGAGGACGGGACCGTGGTGGAGGGCGAGGCCTTCGGGGCCGTGGGCCTCAGCGTGGGTGAGGTCGTCTTCAACACGGGCATGACGGGCTACCAGGAGGTGCTGACCGACCCCTCCTACGCGGGCCAGATCGTGCTCATGACCTACCCCCTCGTCGGCAACTACGGCATCAACGACGAGGACGCGGAGTCCTTCCGCCCCCACGTGCGCGGGTTCCTGGTGCGCGAGTGGTGCGACCTGCCCAGCCACTGGCGCAGCCGGCGCAACCTGGAGGACTACCTGCGCGAGCACGGGATCATGGGGCTCGCGGGCGTCGATACCCGCTCCCTGACCCGGCACCTGCGCAGCCACGGCACCATGCGCGGCGTGCTGGTGGCGGGGGCGCCGGAGCGCGACGAGGCCGAATTGGTGGCGCTGGCCCGCCGCTGGCGGCCGAGCGGGCTGGTGGAGGAGGTGACGACGGCCGAGCCCTACGCCCTGGGCGAGGGCGCGGCCGGCCCCCACGTGGCGGTGGTGGACTACGGCGTCAAGCAGAACATCGTCCGCTCGCTGCTGGCCCTGGGCTGCCGCGTCACGGTGGTGCCCGCCCGGTTCGGCGCCGACGAGATCCTGGCCCTGGGCCCGGACGGCGTCCTGCTGTCCAACGGCCCGGGCGACCCGGCCGACGTGCGGGGGGCGCCGGCGACGGTGCGGCGGCTCCTGGGCCGCGTGCCGCTCTTCGGCATCTGCCTCGGGCACCAGATCCTGGGCCTGGCGCTGGGCGGCCGGTCCTTCAAGATGAAGTTCGGCCACCGGGGCGTCAACCACCCGGTCAAGGACCTGGAGACGGGTCGCTCCTACATCACCACCCAGAACCACGGCTACGCCCTCGACCCGGAGAGCCTGGAGGGGACGGGGCTGACGGTGACGCACGTGAACCTGAACGACGGGACGGTGGAGGGGATGCGGCACACCTCCCTGCCCGCGTTCTCGGTGCAGTACCACCCGGAGGCCTGCCCCGGTCCCGAGGACTCGCTGCACCTCTTCGGGCGGTTCCTCGAGCTGATGGGCGCGCCGGCGCGCTGTGCCCCCGCGCCCGCGGGCGCCCTGGAGGGGAGGGGCTGACGGCGTGCCCAAGCGCGCGGATCTGAGGAAGGTCATGGTCATCGGCTCCGGGCCCATCGTCATCGGCCAGGCGGCCGAGTTCGACTACGCCGGCACCCAGGCCTGCCAGTCCCTGCGCGAGGAAGGGCTGGAGGTGGTCTTGCTCAACTCCAACCCGGCCACCATCATGACCGACCAGCACATGGCCGACCGGGTCTACATCGAGCCGCTCACCGTCGAGTTCGCCGCCAGCGTCATCGAGAGGGAGCGGCCGCAGGGGCTCGTGCCCACCCTGGGCGGGCAGGTGGGGCTGAACCTGGCGGTGGCCCTCCAGGAGGAGGGGGTGCTGGACCGCTACGGCGTCGAACTCCTGGGGACGCCGCTGGAGGCCATCCGCCGGGCCGAGGACCGGGAGCTGTTCCGGGCGCTCATGGAGCGCATCGGCGAGCCGGTGCCGGAGAGCGCCATCGCCCGCAGCCTGGAGGAGGCCCGGCACTTCGCCGCCCGCATCGGCTTCCCCCTGGTGGTGCGCCCCGCCTACACCCTGGGCGGCACGGGCGGGGGCATGGCGCGGGACGCGGCCGAGCTGGAGGAGATCTGCCGCCGCGGCCTGCGGGCCAGCCCCGTCGGCCAGGTGCTGCTGGAGCGCAGCGTCGCCGGCTGGAAGGAGATCGAGTACGAGGTGATGCGGGACGGCCGGGACAACTGCATCACCGTCTGCAACATGGAGAACTTCGACCCGGTGGGCATCCACACCGGCGACAGCATCGTCGTCGCCCCCAGTCAGACCCTCGCCGACAAGGAATACCACCGCCTCCGCACCGCGGCGCTCAAGATCATCCGCGCCCTGGGGGTGGAGGGCGGCTGCAACGTCCAGTTCGCCCTCGACCCGGCCAGCGACCGCTACGTGGTGATCGAGGTCAACCCGCGGGTGAGCCGGTCCTCGGCCCTGGCCTCCAAGGCCACCGGCTACCCCATCGCCAAGGTGGCGGCCAAGATCGCCGTCGGGCTCAGCCTGGACGAGATCCGCAACCCGGTGACGGGCACCACCTCCGCCCTCTTCGAGCCGGCGCTGGACTACGTGGTGGTCAAGATCCCGCGCTGGCCCTTCGACAAGTTCGCCCACGCCCAGCGGGCCCTGGGCACCCAGATGAAGGCGACGGGCGAAGTGATGGCCATCGGCCGCAGCTTCGAGGAGGCGCTGCTCAAGGCGGTGCGCTCCCTGGAGATCGGCACCTACGGCCTGTGGCTGCCCGAGTTCGCCCGCGCCTCCGACGAAGAGATCATGGCGGCCCTGGAGCAGGGCGACGACCGGCGCCTTTTCCTGCTGGCCGAGGCGGTCCGGCGGGGGATCACCCCCGCGGAGCTGGCCCGGCGCACCGGCATC
>JBBIPI010000018.1:0-17908 GCA_037442985.1 Clostridiales bacterium | reverse complement strand
GCCCGGGCGGCGCGCTCGTAACGGCCCCCGGCACCGCCGCAGCCCGCAGGCGCTCGTCCTTCTCCAGCACCGCGCGGGCCAGCCGCTGCCGGTAGGCGGCCAGGGCGGCAGCCAGCCCGCTGTCGGCCACGGCCAGGATCTGCACCGCCAGCAGTCCGGCGTTGCGGGCGCCGTCCACCGCCACCACCGCCACCGGCACTCCCGCCGGCATCTGCACCATCGAAAGCAGGGAGTCCAGCCCCTCGAAGGCGCGCCCCTTGACCGGCAACCCGATGACCGGCAGCACCGTGTGCGCCGCCACCACCCCGGGCAGGTGGGCCGCGCCGCCCGCAGCGGCGACGACGACCCGGACGCCCCGCGCCGCCAGGGACGACGCCCAGGCGCTCACCTCGCCCGGGGTCCGGTGGGCCGACAGGACGCGCACCTCGTACGGAACGCCGAACTCCTCCAGGACGGCCAGCGCCTCGCGCACCACCGGCAGGTCGGAATCGCTGCCCATGACGACGGCGACGAGCGGGGCCTGTCCACCGGCAGAGGGATGGGGCAAGGCCGACACCGACCCTATCTTAGCACACGAAGCAACGGTAAGTGACCAAGGCTACGTAGGCGGCGTAGAACAGCCCGCCCGTCGCCAGCACCCCTGCCGTGAGGGGGCGTCCCCCCCTGGCGACGGCGTACACCAGGGCGGCGGACAAGAGCGCCAGCACGGCGCTGGACACGGTGAGCCGGTCCAGCTGCCAGGGCGTCAACAGGATGCCCAGGGAGGGGATGACGGTGCTCTGGAACACCATGGCGCCGGTGATGTTCCCCAGGGCCAGGGTGTCCTTCCCCTCCCGTACCCAAAGCACGCTGTTGAACTTCTCCGGCAGTTCGGTGGCCACCGGCGTGAGGATGAGCGACAGGATCACCGGCGACAGGCCCAGCGAGGCGGCGGCACCCACCAGCCCCTCCACGAAGTAGTGAGCGCCGGCCACGATGGCCCCCAAGGCCAGGGTGAGTTGGGCCACGGCCGCCGCGAGGGGCGGGTCCTGGACCGCCAGCGCCGCTCCCCGGTGGTTGCGGGCCAAGGGGCGCAGCAGGTAGAGCGGCCCCACCTCGTGGTCCTCCATGGTGTCGCCCGAGCGCAGAGTGCGCAGGACGTACACCACGTACCCGGCCACCAGGGCCGCGGCCACGGCCAGCCGCGCGGCGCCCGGGGGCAAGAGGCTGGCCAGCAGGGCCAGGGGGTAGGCCACGAGGAAGAACCCCAGGTCGCGCCGGGCCACGTCGCGGTCGATCTGCAGCACCCTGCCGCTGGCCCGGCGCCGGAAGAAAGCGACGGCCGACACACCGGTGACGAACAGGGCCAGGGTCCCCAGCATGAAGGGCGCGCCGAGGATGGCGCCGATCCCGACCTCCTGGCGCGCGTGGGGATCGCCGTTGCCCAGGA
The DNA here is from genome assembly GCA_037442985.1 of Clostridiales bacterium. Taxonomy (GTDB): domain Bacteria; phylum Bacillota; class Sulfobacillia; order DYIH01; family JBBIPI01; genus JBBIPI01. Next base: position 16,479 of record JBBIPI010000018.1, on the reverse strand, counting down.
GGATGGCCACCACCGGCACCATCGCCTCGGGCAGGGCCGTCCCCACCGCGGCCAGCACCGAGCCGACCATGCCGTGGGTCAGGCCGAGCCGCTTCCCCACCCACTCGACGGCGTTGGTGAAGAGGGCCGCCCCGGCCAGGATCACGCCGAGGCCGCCGACCAGGGGCACTATGACTTCGATCACTCGAGACCCTCCTATTCCCACTCGATGGTGCCCGGGGGCTTCGAGGTCACGTCGTAGACCACCCGGTTGACCCCCGGCACCTCGTTGACGATGCGGGCGGCGATGCGCTCGAGCACCTGGTACGGGAGCCGCACCCAGTCGGCCGTCATCCCGTCCTCGCTCTGGACGGCGCGCACCGCCACCGCGTAACCGTACGTACGCTCGTCGCCCATCACGCCCACGCTGCGTTGGGCGGTGAGCACGGCGAAGGCCTGCCAGACCTCCCGCTCCAGGCCGGCCGCGCGCACCTCCTCGCGCACGACGGCGTCGGCCAGGCGCACGAGCTCCAGCCGCTCGGGCGTCACCTCGCCCAGGACGCGCACCGCCAGCCCCGGCCCCGGGAAGGGCTGGCGCCAGAGGATCTCGTCCGGCAGACCCAGTTCCCGGCCCACCTGGCGCACCTCGTCCTTGAAGAGGTCGCGCAGCGGCTCCACCAGCCGGAAGCGCATCTCGGAAGGCAGCCCGCCCACGTTGTGGTGGGACTTGATGGTAGCGGCCGCCCCGGTCCCGCTCTCGATCACGTCCGGGTAGAGGGTCCCCTGGACCAGGAACTCCACGTCGCCCAGGCGGCGCGCCTCCTCCTCGAAGACGCGGATGAACTCCTCGCCGATGCGCTTGCGCTTCTCCTCGGGATCGGTCACCCCGCGCAGGCGCGCCAGGAAGCGCTCCCCGGCGTCGACGGCCACCAGCCTCAGGCCCAGCCCCCGGAAGGCGCGGACGACCTCCTCCGCCTCGCCCAGCCGCAGCAGCCCGTGGTCGACGAAGATGCAGGTCAGCCGGTCGCCGATGGCCCGGTGGACCAGCACCGCGGCGACGGCGGAGTCGACGCCGCCGCTGAGGGCGCACACGGCGCGCCCGTCGCCCACCTGCTCGCGCACGCGGGCCACCGCCTCCTCGACGAAGGACGCCATCGTCCAGGTGCCGTGGCAACCACATATCTTGTACAGGAAGTTGCGCAGGATCTCGCGGCCCTCCGGCGTGTGCGCCACCTCGGGGTGGAACTGAACGCCGTAGATGCGGCGTTCCGGATCGCCCATGGCCGCCACGGGCGTGCTGGCGGTGCGGGCCAGGACGCGGAAGCCGGGGGGCGGGGTGAGCACCAGGTCGCCGTGGCTCATCCAGACGCGCAGCCGCCGGGGCAGGCCGGCAAAGAGGCCGTCCTGCGCCTGGGCGTCCACCTCCAGGTCGGCGCCGCCGTACTCGCGCCGCGCGCCGCGCCGGACGTCGCCGCCCAGCGCGTAGGCGGTGAGTTGCATCCCGTAGCAGATCCCGAGGATGGGGACGCCCAGCTCGAAGATGCCGGGATCGGCCTTGGGCGCGCCGGGCTCGTAGACGCTCGCCGGCCCGCCGCTCAAGATGATCCCCTTGGGCCGGCGCTCCGCCAGGCGCGCCGCGGGGGTGGAGGCCGGGAAGACCTCGCAGTAGACCCGCGCCTCCCGCACCCGCCGGGCGATGAGCTGCCCGTACTGGGCCCCGAAATCGAGGATCGCGACCAGTTCCTCTTTTCCCGACTCGCGCGCGGGCACCCGGCGCCCTCCTCGTCCGCCGTGCACCGGTGGCGGTCAACAACGTATAGTTTAAAATCCAGCCTCGAGCGGGGGAAGGGCACGTGCGCGCCACCTTCAACACCCGAAAGGTACTGTATACCGCCATCCTGGCCCTGGCGCCCTGGACGCCCGGGCTGGCCGCCTTCCCTCTCCTCGCCTTCGCGGCTCCTGCCCGGGCCCTCCCGGCGTCGCCACCCCCTCCCGCCTCCGCGGCACCGGAAGCGCCCCCACCCCCCGCAGCACCGCCGGCTGCGGGCGACCCCGAGCCGGGGGCCACAGCGGCCGCTGTCCCCGTCCTTCCCGTCGGGCTGGCGGGTGACGAACTCTGGATCGACGTGAGCCTTGGGGACCAGCGGGTGCGCGTCTACCGCGGCCGTGAGCTGGTGCGGGACATGGTGGCCTCCACCGGGCGGCCCGAGACCCCGACGCCCGTGGGCTCCTTCCGCCTGGAGAACCGGGGCGAGTGGTTCTTCAGCGAGAAGTACGGCCAGGGCGGCTGGTGGTGGGTGTCCTTCCTGAACCGGGGCGAGTACCTCTTCCACAGCGTCCCCACCGACCGCCAGCGGCGCGTCCTCCCCCAGGAGGCGGCCCGGCTGGGCACCCCCGCCTCCCACGGCTGCATCCGCCTCTCCCTGGAGGACGCCCACTGGCTGTACGAGAACGCGCCGGAGGGCACCCGGGTGGAGATCCACCCCTGAGGCTAACCGCCGTAAACCGCAGGCCGGAGCGCCGCCACGTACGGCAGATTGCGGTACCGCCCGGCGTAGTCCAGCCCGTAACCGACGATGAAGCGGTCCGGCACGGTGAACCCCACGTAGTCCAACGCCACCTCCACGCGGCGGCGCGCCGGCTTGTCCAGGAAGGCGCAGACGCGCAGGCTGGCCGGCTGCCGCGCCCTGAGGGCGGAGACCAGGCACTGCAGCGTCAGGCCGGTGTCGACGATGTCCTCCACCAGCAGCAGGTGGCGCCCGGCGGCGTCCTCGTCCAGGTCCTTGAGGAAGCGCACCTCCCCGGAGGACTGGCTCTCCTGGCCGTAGCTGGACACGGCGACGAAGTCCAGGCGCACCGGCACCGTCAGGCGGCGCATGAGGTCGGCGGTGAAGGCCACCGCCCCCTTGAGCACGCCCACCAGGTGCACCTCGCGGCCGGCGTAGTCGCGGCTGATCTCCTCCCCCAGCTGGCGGACGCGCTCCGCGATCTGCTCCTCCGTGTAGAGGATCTCCTCGATGTCGGGGTGCACCCTCCCGCCTCCCTTCCCGCCGTCCGCGCCGACGGTCACAAGATGCCCGCCGCCGCCACCCGCTCGGCCGCCTCGGCGAGGGTGGCCTCGTCCCGCACCAGGGCCAGGCGCACGTACCCTTCGCCCCGGGCGCCGAAGGCCGGGCCGGGGACCACCAGCACGCCCGCCCGCTCCAGCAGGGCGCGGGCGAAGGCGGCCGACGTCCAGCCCGCCGGGATCGGCGCCCAGCAGAACATGGTGGCGGGCGGCGCAGGCACCTCCCAGCCCGCCCGCCGCAGGCCGGCCACCAGGACGTCCCTCCTGCGCTGATAGGTCTCCGCCACCGCTCGCGTCCATTCCGGCGGTCCCTCCAGGGCGGCGATGGCCGCGTGCTGCACCGGCCGGAAGATGCCGTAGTCCAGGTGCCCCTTGGCCTCGCGCAGGGCGCCGATGGCGGCGGCGTTCCCCACGGCGTAGCCGATGCGGCAGCCCGCCAGGTTGAACGACTTCGAGAGCGAGTTGAACTCCACCGCCACCTCCCGGGCTCCTTCCACCTGGAGCACGCTGGGCGGCACCCGCCCGTCGAAGGCCAGCTCGGAGTAGGCGGCGTCGTGCACCAGCAGCAGGCCGTGGCGGGCGGCGAACTCCACCGCCCGGGCGAAGAAGTCGAGGTCGGCCACGGCCGTAACCGGGTTGGCCGGATAGTTCAGGATGAGCATGCGGGCGCGCCTCAGGACCTCCGGCGGCACCGCCTCCAGGTCGGGCAGGAAGGCGCGCTCGGCCGTCAGCGGGAGGGGATGCACCTCCGCCCCGGCCAGCACCGGCCCGGCGGTGTACAGGGGATAGCCCGGGTCGGGGACGAGCACGACGTCGCCCGGGTCCAGCACCGCCAGGCACAGGTGGGCGAGCCCCTCCTGGGAGCCGAGCACGGGCAGGACCTCGCGCCGCGGGTCCAGGGAGACGCCGAAGCGCCGCAGGTACCAGGCGGCGACGGCCTCGTGGAGGCGGGGGAGGGACGCCAGGGGGTAGCCGTAGGCCCCCGGGTCGGCAGCCGCCGCGCGCAGGCGCTCCACGATCTCCGGCGCCGGGGGCAGATCCGGGCTGCCGATGCTCAGGTCGATGACCCGGACGCCGGCGGCCTCCAGCCGCCGCCGCTCGGCGTCCAGCTCGCTGAAGACGCTGGCGGCGAGGCGGTCCAGCCGCCGCGAACGCCAGGTCATGCCCCTTCCGCCTCCCCTCGCATGGGCTCGCATTTCCGCGCGCGGCCCGCGTTTCCCTGCCGGCGCCGGACGGTTAAGCTAAGAGGCGGGATGGACGTCCTCGACGCGATCCACAACCGGCACACCATCCGCCGCTTCCAGGACCGGCCCGTGGACCGGGAGGCGGTGGCCGTCCTCCTGGACGCCGCGGTGCGCGCCCCCAACCACCGGCTCACCGAGCCCTGGCGGTTCTACGTCCTGGACCGCGCGGCCCTGGAGCGCTTCGCCGAGGAATTGGCGGCGCCCCTGCGCGCCCGCGGCGCGGACGCGGAGACCCTGCGCAAGTTCAAGGCCGACCTGGCGCCGGCCCCCCTGGCCGTGGCCGTGACCTGCAGGACCTCCGCCTCCGACCGCCGGGCGCGCGAGGACTACGCCGCCACCTGCGCCGCCATCGAGAACATGCTCCTGGCCGCCGTGGGCCTCGGCCTGGGGGGGTACTGGCGCACCGGGCGCCTGGTAAGCGACCCGGCGGTGCGCGCCTGCCTGGGCATCCCCCCGGAGGAGGAACTGGTCGGCTTCGTCTACTTCGGTTTTCCAGCGGAAGCCGGCGGCAGCGCTCGCACCCCGTGGACGGACAAGACGGTTTGGGTCTGAAAAGGGCCGCCACCCCCTTCATCCACTCGGGGGTGGCGGCCCGGTTTGCCGTGCAGCGGTCGGCGGGCAGCTCGCCCGCCGGTGCGGCCGGCCTCACATATCCATGTCCGGCATCTTGCCGGCGCCGTCCTTCTTCTCCGGGATGTCGGCCACCAGGGACTCGGTGGTCAGCACCATGGCGGCCACGCTGGCGGCGTTCTGGAGCGCGGTGCGCGTCACCTTGGCCGGGTCGACGATCCCCTTGGCGATCATGTCCACGTACTCCATGGAGAGCACGTCGAACCCGTAGCCGGCCGGCAGGGACTTGACCTTCTCCACCACCACCGACCCCTCCAGTCCGGCGTTGGCCACGATCTGCCGCAACGGCTCCTCCAGGGCGCGCCGGACGATGTCCACCCCGACCTTCTCGTCCGTGTTCGCCACCTCGATCCCGTCCAGGGCCTTGAGGGCGTGGATGTAGGTGGAGCCGCCGCCGCCGACGATGCCCTCCTCCACCGCCGCGCGCGTGGCCGAGAGGGCGTCCTCGATGCGGTACTTCTTCTCCTTCATCTCCACCTCGGTGGCCGCGCCCACCTTGATCACGCCCACGCCCCCGGAGAGCTTGGCCAGCCGCTCCTGGAGCTTCTCCCGGTCGAAGTCGGAGGTGGTCTCCTCGATCTGCTTCTTGATCACCTGGATGCGGCCCTTGATCTTGTCGTCCGACCCCTTGCCGCCCACGATGGTGGTGTCGTCCTTGGTGACCACCACCCGGTCGGCACGGCCGAGCATGTCGACGGTGACGTTCTCGAACTTGATGCCCAGGTCCTCGCTGATGAAGGTCCCGCCCGTGAGGATGGCGATATCCTCGAGCATGGCCTTCCGCCGGTCGCCGAAGCCGGGCGCCTTGACGGCGCACGCCTCGAGCGTGCCGCGCAGCTTGTTGACCACCAGGGTGGCCAGGGCCTCGCCCTCCACGTCCTCGGCGATCACCAGGAGGGGTTTGCCGCGCTGCACCACCTTCTCGAGCAGCGGGATCAGGTCGGCCACGGCGCTGACCTTCTTGTCGGTGATGAAGATGAACGGCTCGTTGAGGACGCACTCCATCGTCTCGGGGTTGGTCACGAAGTACGGCGAGAGGTAGCCGCGGTCGAACTGCATCCCCTCGACGACCTCGACCACGGTCTCCATGGTCTTGGACTCCTCAACGGTGATGACGCCTTCCTTGCCGACCTTCTCCATGGCATCGGCGATCATCTTGCCGATCTCGCGGTCATTGGCGGAGATGGTGGCCACTTCCTCGATGGTGTCCCGGGTCTCCACCGGCTTGGCCATCTTCTTGATCTCGTCGACGGCCACCTTGACCGCCTTCTCGATGCCCCGCTTGATCAGCATCGGGTTGGCGCCCGCCACCACGTTCTTCAGCCCCTCGCGCACCAGGGCCTGGGCGAGCACCACCGCGGTGGTGGTACCGTCGCCGGCGACATCGTTCGTCTTGCTGGCTGCCTCCCGCACGAGCTGGGCGCCCATGTTCTCGAAGGGATCCTTGAGCTCGATGTCCCGGGCGATGGTGACGCCGTCGTTGGTCACGTTGGGAGCGCCGAACTTCTTCTCCAGGACGACGTTGCGGCCTTTGGGACCCAGGGTGACCTTGACGGTGTTGGCGCAGGCGTTGATGCCCCGCTCCAGGGCACGCCGGGCCTCCTCGTTGAAGATGATCTGCTTGGCCATCTGACCGTCTCGCCTCCTCGCGTACGAAGATCAGGATTCAATGGCGGCGAGGATGTCACGCTCGCTCAGGATGAGTACCTCCTCGCCGTCGAGCTTGACCTCCGTGCCCGCGTACTTGGAGAAGATCACGCGGTCGCCCACCTTGACCTCCAGCGGCCGACGCTCCCCGTTCTCGAGGATGGCGCCCGAGCCGACCGCCAGCACCTCGCCCTGCTGCGGCTTCTCCTTCGCCGTGTCCGGCAGGACGATGCCTCCGCGCGTCCGCTCCTCCTGTTCGATGACCTTCACCACCACGCGATCCCCCAGCGGCTTGAGCTTCACTTTCGTACCCTCCTTCTCCGCAGTCTGGGTGGACATCTGCCTGGCACCTCCTCTAATTGATAATTGTTATTAGCACTCTCAATGCCCAAGTGCTAGCCAAGGTGTATCTTATTCATCCCCCCAGGGAGTGTCAAGGTCGCCAGGAAGCCTCAGCGTTGCGGCAGGGCGGGCATCTGGAAGCCGAGCAGGAGGCTCGCGACGAAGAGGACGGCCACCGCCGCGACGACCACGGTGACGAGGCGGCGCCGGCGCAGGGCGGCGAGCAGCACGGCCGAACCCGGACGCCTGCGGCGCCGGCGGCTGACGGCGGCTCCTCGCGCCTTCCTCGCCACGGCGATCCCCTTCCCCTAAGTGATGATATAGTTTGGCGGCTCCTTGGTGATCTGAACATCGTGGGGGTGGCTCTCGCGCAAGCCGGCAGGGGTGATGCGCATGAAGCGGGCGTTCCTCCGCAGTTCTTCTATGGTCCGCACCCCGCAGTAGCCCATGCCGGCCCTGAGACCACCCACGAGCTGGAAGACGGTGTCCGAGAGCGGGCCGCGGTAGGGGACGCGTCCCTCCACGCCCTCCGGGACGAACTTCTCCGCGCCCTGCTCCTGGAAGTAGCGGTCGCCCGAACCCTCCCGCATGGCGCCCAGGGAGCCCATGCCCCGGTAGACCTTGAAGCTCCGGCCCTGGTAGATCTCCATCTCGCCGGGGCTCTCCTCGGTGCCCGCGAACAGGCTCCCGATCATGACGCTGTGGGCGCCCGCGGCCAGGGCCTTGGTGATGTCGCCCGAGTACTTGATCCCGCCGTCGGCGATCACCGGCACCCCGTGGCGGTCGGCCGCCCGGGCGCACTCGAGGATGGCCGTGAGCTGGGGGACGCCGATGCCCGCGATGACCCGGGTCGTGCAGATGCTCCCCGGCCCGACCCCAACCTTCACGGCGTCGGCTCCGGCCTCGATGAGCGCCTCCGCCGCCTCGGCCGTGGCCACGTTCCCGGCCACCAGGTCCACGTCCGGGAAAGCCTCGCGGAGGCGGCGGGTCGTCTCGATCACGTTGCGGCTGTGACCGTGGGCCGTGTCGATCACCAGGGCGTCCACCCCGGCGGCAACCAGGGCCTCGGCCCGCTCCATGGCGTCCCTGCCCACCCCGACGGCAGCCGCCACCAGCAGGCGACCGCGGGCGTCCTTGGCCGAGTTCGGGTATTTGCGTGCCTTCTCGATGTCCTTGATGGTGATGAGACCGCGGAGGCGGAAGTGCTCGTCCACGAGGGGGAGCTTCTCGATGCGGTGGCGGGCCAGGATCCTCTTGGCCTCTTCCAGGGTGGTGCCCACGGGCGCGGTGATGAGGCGCTCGCGGGTCATCACCTCGCCGATCGGCCGGTCGTGGTCCTCCTCGAAGCGGACGTCCCGGTTGGTCAGGATGCCCACGAGCCTGCCGCTCTCCTCCACCACGGGCACCCCGGAGATGTGGTACCGCTCCATGAGCGCCAGGGCGTCGCGGATGGTGTGGCGCGGCGAGAGGTAGAAGGGGTCGGTGATGACGCCGTGCTCCGACCGTTTCACCTTATCGACCTCGGCCGCCTGGCGCTCGATGGACATGTTCTTGTGGATCACGCCGATGCCGCCCTCGCGGGCGATGGCGATGGCCATGCGGGACTCGGTCACGGTGTCCATGCCGGCGCTGACGAGGGGCACGTTGAGTCGGATCCGGCGGCTGAACCAGGTGGAGACGTCGGTGTCCCTGGGGAGCACCTCCGACCGGGCGGGCACGAGCAGGACGTCGTCAAAGGTCAAGCCCTCTCCGACAAACTTGTCCTCCCAGGACACAAGGACACCCCGCAACGGTGCAAGTAGCAACATCTAAAATCTAAACCTGCCGTGGGCCAAACTCAACCCGCGCGGGGAATGAACGCGGAGAGCCGGCGCCACCGGCTCCCGCTGGTCCTGCTTGCTTGCGGAATGAGACCGGGATTCACGAGGCCCGCGAACCCTGCAGCCGCTCGGCCAGCGTCCGGGCCACCTTCCAGATGTCCCCCGCCCCCATGGTGAGCACCATGTCGCCCGGGCGGGCGATGCGCATAAGGTACTCCACGATCTCCTCCTGGCGGGAGAGGCAGCTGACCTCCCGCCGCTCGCGGCGCCGGATCTCCTCCGCGAGCACCTGGGAGCTCACCCCCGGGATCGGCTTCTCCCCGGGAGGCGAGTAGATCTCGGTCAAGATGATCTCGTCGGCGTCGCTGAAGGACTCCCCGAACTCGCGCATCAGCAGATAGGTGCGGGTGTACCGCTGAGGCTGGAAGACGGCGATGACGCGGTTGCTGGCGCGCTCCCTGGCCGCCCGCAGCGTGGCGCGGATCTCCGTGGGGTGGTGCGCGTAGTCGTCGACGATGGTGATCCCGTCGAGGTGCCCGATGACCTGGAAGCGCCGCTTGGCGCCCCGGAACTCCTGCAGGGCCGAGGCGATGACGGGGAAGGGCACGCCCAGGTGCGCACCCACCGCCACCACCGCCAGGGAGTTGACCACGTTGTGGACCCCCGGGATCTGCAGGCTCACCCTACCCAGTTCCTCGCCGGCGCGCACCACGGTGAAGGAGTTCTCCTGGGGACCCGCGACCAGGTCGCGGGCCGTCAGCTCCGCCTCGGGGCCGAGGCCGTAGAGCACCACCGGCACGGACACCGTGGCGGCCAGCTGGCGGACGCGGGGATCGTCGCTCCCCAGGACCGCCAGTCCCCCCTCCTTGACGTTGCCCAGGAAGGCGCGGACGGCGGCCACCAGCCGCTCGAAGTCGCCCCCGTAGCGGTCCAGGTGCTCCGCCTCGACGTTGGTGAGGACGGCGATCTCGGGCCTGTAGCGCACGAGGGAGCCGTCGCTCTCGTCCGCCTCGGCCACCACGAAGGGACCCGTCCCCAGCTTGGCGTTGCTGCCGTAGAACGGCACGTCGGCGCCGATCACCGCCGTGGGGGCGAGCCCGGCGCGCTCCAGCACGTAGGCGATCATGGACGTGACGGTCGTCTTGCCGTGCGAGCCCGTGACCGCGATCCCGCGGCGGGCGTTGAGGATGTCCGCCAGGATCTCCGACCGGTGCCGCACCGCCAGCCCCCTGGCGCGGGCGGCCACCAACTCCGGGTTGTCGGCCGGCACGTCGGTGCTGTAGACCACCACGTCCGCCCCGTCCACGTTCTCCGCCCGGTGCTCGGAGCTGATCGCCACGCCGAGGCGCGCCAGGCGGGCCGTGCGCTCGGAAGGCGTCACGTCCGACCCTGTGACGGTGTGCCCCGCCTGTGCCAGGAGCTGCGCCAGGGCGCTCATGCCGTAGCCCCCGATCCCTATGAAGTGATACCGCACTCCGTCACCCCCTTTCCACCGGATTACCAATATACGACCCAGGAAGGGTGACTGGTGAGAGTATATTTCGCCCGAGCATCCCTGGTTTCCTGGGGTGAAGGCGCGGCGCGCGCGATCGCCCCTATGTTCCCCCGAAGCGGGGGAAAAATACGTGCAGCCGTGCCAGCGCCTGCCTTCCCGACCGGCGCCGGGTGCTATAATCCAGCGTGCGGAACCCGGCGCGGGGGGATCCTGCCATGGAGAGTCGGGACCGGCGCAAGGTGGTCATCACCGACCTGGGCGACAAGAAGCGACGCGGCGAGGCCATCGTGATGGTCACCGCCTACGACTACCCGACGGCCCTCCTGGCGGACCGGGCCGGGGTGGACGTCATCCTCGTGGGCGACAGCCTGGGCATGGTCGCCCTGGGCTACGAGAGCACCGTCCCGGTGACCATGGAGGAGATGATCCACCACACGCGGGCGGTTGCCCGCGGGTGTCGCTCCGCCTTCCTGGTCGCCGACCTGCCCTTCTTGAGCTATCAGGTGAGCCCCGTCGAGGCCATCAGGAACGCCGGCCGGCTGATCAAGGAGGGAGGAGCGGAGGCGGTGAAGCTGGAGGGGGGGCGCGAGTTCCTGCCCACGGTGCGGGCCATCGTCGACGCCGGCATCCCGGTCATGGCCCACCTGGGCCTCACCCCCCAGACGGCAACCCGGCTGGGCGGTTACCGCGTCCAGGGCCGGGACGCCGCCTCGGCCCTCCGCATCCTGGAGGACGCGGTGCTGCTGCAGGAGGCGGGGGCCTTCGCCGTCCTGGTGGAGTGCGTTCCCGCCCAGGTGAGCTCCCTGTTGCGCCAGCGCCTCGCAGTGCCTCTGATCGGCATCGGCGCCGGTCCCCACTGCGACGGGCAGGTGCTCGTCCTCTCGGACCTGCTGGGCCTCTACGACCGGCTTAGCCCCAGGTTCGTCAAGCGCTACGCCGACCTGGGGCGCCAGGCCGTGGAGGCCATCGGCGCCTTCGCCCGCGAGGTGCGCACCGGCGCCTTCCCCGGGCCGGAGCACAGCTTCACCATGCCGGAAGAGGAGCTGGCGCGCCTGACGCAAGCCCTCGCGACGGCCAGCCAGGAATAAATTCTCGCCGTGCTGCCGCCGTTCGCACGGGAAAGATAAGGCGGGAGGTGGACGACATGTGGTTCCGCGCGAACGTTCGCGCCGGCGGCCGGGTCCGGACGGCCATGGCCATCGGCGCCGCGGCCCTGGGCATCGGTGCGGCGGCCATCCTGGTGAAGCGGCTGGTCCGCCGCTGACCGCGGCCCCTCAACCGGTGCCCCCCGGTAGACCTCCCGCCCCCCGAGACCTCGGGGGGTTTTGCATGTCTAGCGCCGCGTACCCTGCTCCGTCCCTCCCCCGAGGGCGCTCACTCCTGCCGGCGCAGGGGGCGAGCCGGGACCCCGCCCACGAAGGCACCGGGCGGTACGTCCCGGTTGACGAGGGAGTGCGCCGACACCACGGCCCCATCGCCCACGGTCACCCCGGGCAGGATGGTGCAGTTGGCGCCGATCATCACGTTCCTGCCGATCACCACCGGGCCGATCCGGTACTCGCCCAGGAGGAACTCGTGACAGAGGATGGTGGTGTTGTAGCCGATGAGGGAGTTCTCTCCGATGGTGATCAGGTGGGGCAGGAAGATGTCGACCATGACCATGAAGCCGAGGGAAGCGCCCCGGCCGATCCGCATCCCCAGGGCCCGCCGATAGACGGCGTTCTTCAGCTCCAGGACCGGCAGGTAGCGGCCGACGGTGATGACGGCCACGTTCCACACCGGCCGCCACCAGCCGGCCAGCCGGGTCCAGGAGCGCATGGAGTTCACGCCATCCCCCACCTTGAAAACGGTCACGCGCCGGCCGGTCGCCCCGTCCGCACCCTCCTCCAAGGTCTCACCCCCGCCCCGCCGGCAAGATGTCGGCCAGGGGCAGACGCGCGGCCGCGTCCAGGTCCGCGCCGTCCGCCCTGCCCTCCCTCCAGGCGTAGTAGCCGGCGCACGCGATCATGGCCGCGTTGTCGGTGCAGTACCTGGGTGGCGGCACGCGCAGCTCGATGCCCGCCTCCTGCGCAGCAGCGGCCAGCGCCTCCCGGAGCGCCCGGTTGGCCGCCACCCCGCCTCCGAGCAGCAACCGGGGCACTCCCAGGGCCACCGCCGCGCCGACAGCCTTGACCGTCAGCACCTCGACCACCGCCTGCTGGAAGGCGGCCGCCACGCTGGCCAGGGGCGGCTCCCGCCCGGCCGCCCGCTCGCGCTCCAGGTACACGGCCACCGCCGTCTTCAGCCCGCTGAAGCTGAAGTCGTACGTTCCGGGCTCCAGCAGCGCGCGCGGGAAGGTGACGCCGCCCGGCTCTGCTCCCCGCGCCAGCGCCTCGAGGGCGGGCCCCCCGGGATAGGGCAGGCCGAGGAGACGCGCCACCTTGTCGAAGGCCTCCCCCGCGGCATCGTCGCGCGTCCGCCCTAGACAGGTCACCGCGCCACCCTCGTCCACGTGCAGCAGGTCGGTGTGGCCCCCGGAGACGACCAGGCAGACGGCGGGCCACTCGGGGGGCGGACCGTCCAGGAAGTTGGCGTAGATATGGCCCACCAGGTGGTGCACACCTACCAGGGGCAGGCCCCACGCGAAGGAAAGGGCCTTGGCCGCGGAGATGCCCACCAGCAGCGAGCCCACCAGGCCCGGCCCGCGCGTCACGGCCACCAGCGCAAGGTCGCCGGGGGTCACGCCCGCCCGGCGGAGCGCCTCTTCGGCCACGGGGAGGATCGCCTCCAGGTGGCGCCGCGACGCTAGCTCGGGGAAGACCCCGCCGTACAGGCGGTGCAGGTCCACCTGGGAGGCGACCACGTCGGAGAGCACGCGCCGCCCGTCGGCCACGACAGCGACCGCCGTCTCGTCGCACGAGGTCTCGATGCCCAGCGTGAGGCTGCCCACGGGGACCCACCGACACTCATTGTATCACCCTGGTCGGCCCCGGCCCTCGTCGTCGCCCGACCGGGATCCGCGTGCTTCAAGTGAAACGAGGGCCCGTTGCCCGCGGGCCGAGCGGAAGGCCCCGTGCCCCAGCCTGCCCCGCCCGCTCGTCCAGGGCGACGCCTCGGCGAGATCGAGGCCCGGGAGCCGCCGCCCCCGGGCCTCGCCACCCTACCGGCTCACCTGTAGCGGCCCGCCGAGGTGGGCGCGGGACCGCACCTCCCGCCCCCGGCGACCGGTCACGCGGTCACCGTCTCCTCGGCCTTCGCCCCGCGGGCTTTCGCCCACTCCTGGTAGGCGGCCAGCACCGCCGACTGGATCTGCTCGCGCGCCTCGGCCGTGACCGGGTGGGCCATGTCCCGGTAGTCCCCGCCGTTGGTGCGCCGCGCCGGCATGCTCACGAACAGCCCGTTGGGCCCCTCGATCACCCGCAACCCGTGCACGACGAACTGCCCGTCGATGCAGATGCTGGCCGCCGCGCGCACGCGCTCGCCTCCGCCGGCCCGCCGCAAGCGGATCGACGTGATCTGCATGCTCCCCACCCCCTTCCCATGCGGGATCGCTGTCGCTCCATATACGACACGGGGGTGGGAATTCCTGCCAACAATATTGCCAATTTTACGGAGAGTAAGGGTGAGCAGCTAAAAGCGGCCGCGGGGTCAACCCGCCGACTCTTCGCCCTCGTTGGCTACGATGGCCGCCGCCTCGAGCACGCCCTCGGTGACGTAGATCGGCGCGTTGACCCGCACCGCCAGCGCGACCGCGTCGCTCGGCCGGCAGTCGATCTCGAAGATCCCCTTCTCGGTCTTGAGATCGAGTTGGCCGATGAACGTCTCGTTGCGCAGGTCGTGGATGACGACCCGCGCCACTTCCGCCTGCAAGCGGTGGATCACGTTGGCGAGGAGGTCGTGGGTCATGGGTCGGGGCGCCGCGATGCCTTCCACCGCCACGGCGATGGCGGTCGCCTCGGCCAGGCCGATGCTGATCACCAGCAGGCGGTTGCCGTCGACCTCCTTTAGCACCATCAGGTGGTCGTCGGTGCCGCCCACCATGCCCACGCTGACGAGCTGCATCTGGACCACGGCCAGCTCCCCCTTCGCCGGTGAGCCGTCAGCCCCGGGCCGGGCGGCCAGGTCCCGGCAGCGGGCCGGCGGTTAACCGAGTGTATTCGCCGGAAGAACCTCTTATCCTCTTGCCATTCCCAACCTGCGCCCTGGCCGTCACCATACCCGGCGGGGTATGATCGCGCGGTCGTACAACATATTATCGGTGTCCGTGCCGAAAGGCTCAAATGGAAGGGCCGCGCTCCGCAGGGAAACCTCGCCGGCCAGCACCCTCCGCACCCCGCCGGGTACGGCCACCAGGAGGGCGCCGTCGGCGTCCACGTCCAGCGCCGTGCCCGACCAGGACCCGTCCGGCCCGCTGATCCGCACGGGACGCCCCAGAAAGGCGGCCAGCCCCTTCCACTCCTCGCGCAGAGCCGCGAAGCCGCTCTGACGCATGAGGCGGTAGGCCTCGTCCAGTTGACCGAGGGCGTGCCGGGCCAGGGCCGTCCGGTCCACCGGGGCGCCGGCCGCCTCGGCCAGGGAGGCCACCCGGTCCCGCAGCTCAGGCGGCAGCAGGCCGCGGTCCAGGTCCACGTTCAGGCCGACCCCGAGGACGACGGAAGGGTTGCCGGACGGCTCCGTCACCAGCTCCGCCAGGATCCCCCCTAGCTTCCGGCCGCGCCAAAGCAGGTCGTTCGGCCACTTGAGCTCGGGCGCGACGCCCGCCGCCCGCCGGCAGGCGCGCGCCAGGGCCACCCCGGCCGCCAGGGTCAACGCCGGCAGGCGGTCGCCGCCGAAACCGGGGCGGAGGAGGACGGAGAACCAGAGGCCGCGCCCGGGCGGCGACACCCAGGAGCGGCCCAGCCGCCCTCGCCCGGCCGTCTGGGCCTCAGCGAACACCGCGTACCCCTCGGGGGCGCCCAGCCTCGCCCGCTCCCGCACCACGTCCTGCGTCGAGCCGACGCGTTCCAGGCACTCGACGACCCTGCCGATCACCGCCGGCGCCGGCAGGCGGAGGTCCTCGGCCCGCAGCCTCACCGCTTCCTCACCGCCCCCGGGTCGGCCGCGAGCAAGCGCGCCGCCAGGTGCCGCACCGGCTCACCCCCGGGCAGGCGCAGGTCCGGCGCCAGCTCGGCCAGGGGCACCAGGACGAAGGCGCGCTCGGCCAGGCGGGGATGGGGCACCTCCAGCCCCGGCTCCCGCACCACCGCGTCGCCATATACCAGCAGGTCCACGTCGATGACCCGCGGCCCCCAACGCTCCCCTCGCACGCGCCCGAGGGCCGCCTCCACGGCCAGGGCACGGGCGAGCAGCGCAGCCGGGTCGAGGGTGGTCTTCACCTCCACCACCTGGTTGAGGAAGCGGGGCTGGTCGGTGAAACCGACCGGCTCCGTTTCGTAGATGGAAGACACCCGCTCCACCTCGATGCCCGCCTCCTGGCCCAGGAGCTCCACCGCCCGCCGCAGGTAGCCCTCGCGGTCGCCCAGGTTGGAGCCCAGGCCGAGGTAGGCCACGACCGGGGCGGGCGCGGCGCGGGCGCTCAACCCGCTCCCTCCCCGCGCAGGAAGCCGTGGCGGCGCACCACCGCGTCGGTCATGCGCGCCACGCGCACCATCGCCCGCACGTCGTGGACGCGCACGATGTCCACCCCCTGGGCCACGGCCAGGGCGACGACGGCGGCGGTGCCCTCCAGCCTCTCGTCTACCGGCAGGTCGAGCACCTTGCCGATGGTGGACTTCCGCGACGGCCCGAGGAGGAGGGGATAGCCCAGGCGCCGGAACTCCCACAGGCGAGCGGTGATCTCCAGGTTGTGCTCCGGCGTCTTGCCGAAGCCGAACCCGGGGTCGAGCACGATGGCGTCGTCCGGGATCCCGGCCTCCTTCGCCGTCCGGACGCTCTCGGCCAGCCAGGAGCCGATCTCCGCCACCAGGTCGCCCCCGTAGACCGGCTCGCGCTGGTTGTGCATGATGATCACCGCCGCGCCGGCGGAGGCCACCGTCGCCGCCATCTCCGGATCGGCCCTCAGGCCCCACACGTCGTTGACGATGGTCGCCCCGGCCGCCAGGGCGGCGCGCGCCACCCGGGCTTTGTACGTGTCCACCGAGAGGGGCACCGGCAGGCGCGGCGCCAGCGCCTCGACCACCGGCAGCACCCGCGCCAGCTCCTCCTCCGCGTCGACGGGCGTGGCGCCCGGGCGGGTGGATTCGCCGCCCACGTCGATGATGTCCGCTCCCTCTTCCA
>JBBIPI010000017.1:0-18098 GCA_037442985.1 Clostridiales bacterium | reverse complement strand
CGAGAGCGCCGACTTCGACCGGGAGGTGCGCAGCCTGGACCTGGTGATCTGGGTGCTGAACCTGGTCACCGTCGGGGTGGTGGCCCTGGCCACCGGCCTGCTCAACGTGCTCCACTTCCAGCAGCGCCTGGGCGAGTTCGGCATCCTGGCGGCCATGGGCTACACCCGCGCCTTTCTCCTGGGTCGGACCTTCTTGGAGGTGCTGTGGACGACGGCGGTGGGGTGGCTGGCGGGGCTGGCGCTCGCGCGCTGGGCCGTGGCCCTGGTGAGCGGCCGCATCTACGAGCCGAAGGGCATCCCCCTCACCGGTATCGACGCCCGCGCCCTGGCCTTCACCCTGCCCATCCCGGTCCTGGTGGCGGCCTTCAGCCTCGGGGTGGTGGCCTGGCATCTGGGGCGGCTCGACCCGGTCACCATAGTGGAGCGGAGGGAATAGGCGTGGAGCGCCTGCTGGAAGCGCGGGAGGTCTCCTTGGTGTACCGCTCGGGCCGGGCGGAGGTGAGCGCCGTGCGGGACGTGTCCCTGGGGATCGGGGCGGGGGAGTTCTGCGCCGTCATGGGGCCGTCCGGCAACGGCAAAAGCTCGCTCCTCTACCTTCTCTCGGGGCTCAGGCTGCCCACCGCCGGCCGCATCGCCTTCCGCGGGCGCGACTATCGGGAGCTGGGGGCGCGGGGGTTGGCGGAGCTGCGGCGGCGCCACTTCGGCTTCATCTTCCAGCAGCACTTCCTCATCAACTACCTGACGGCCCTCGAGAACGTGCTGGTGGCGCTGCCGCCGGGCGACGGGCGGGAGGGCAGGCGGCGCGCCGGGGAGCTCCTGGAGCGCCTGGGGCTGGGGCACTGCCTGCAGCGCTTCCCCCACCAGCTATCCGGCGGCGAGCGGCAGCGGGTGGCGGTGGCGCGGGCCCTGGCCGCCCGGCCGGAGGTGGTCTTCGCCGACGAGCCCACGGCGTCCCTGGACCGCGCCTCGGCGGCCGAGGTGGTGCGGGCGCTGGAGGAGTACCGGCGGGAGGGGGGGACGGTGGTCCTGGTGACGCACGACCCGGCGGTGGTCAAGGGCGCCGACCGCGTGCTGACCATGGTCGACGGCCAACTGCTCCAGGGGTGACCCGCCTCTCCGTCCCCCTTGACACCCGGGGGCCGGGCGCCTATCATATTTCGAGACAATTGCATAATCAGGAAGCGCCCTTATCCAGAGAGGCGGAGGGACCGGCCCGATGAACCCTCGGCAACCGGCAGCCGGGCGCGCCAAGGCGCGCCGGCTGGGCTGCAGCGGTGCCAATTCCGGCGGGATGCTCGGAATCCTGGGAGATGAGAGGCGTACGCGTTGCGACCTCTTCCATCCTGGGAGAGGTTTTTTCGTGCGAGGAGGGGCTAGAGGGTGTCGTTCGTGAAGGGGATGCGGTGCCAGGTCTGCGGCAGGACGTATCCGCTCGCGCCCGTGTACGTCTGCGAGGCGTGCTTCGGGCCGGTGGAGGTGGAGTACGACTACGACGCCTTGCGGCAGGTCGTCACCCGCGACCGCCTGGCCGCCGGCCCCAAGGGGATGTGGCGGTACCGGGACCTGCTCCCCTTCACGGGAGACGAGCCGGTGGACATCGGCGCCGGCTTCACCCCCCTCCTGCGCGCGCCCAACCTGGCGCGCGCCCTGGGCGTCCCGGAGGTGCACCTCTACCTCAAGAACGACGCGGTCAACCCCACCTGGTCCTTCAAAGACCGGGTGGTGAGCGTGTCCATCTCCCAGGCCCGCGCCTTCGGCTTCCGGGTGGTGGGCTGCGCCTCCACCGGCAACCTGGCCGGGTCGGTGGCCGCCCACGCGGCCCGGGCCGGGATGCCGTGCTACGTCTTCATCCCGGCCGACCTGGAGCGGGGCAAGATCCTGAACGCCGCCGTCTACGGCCCCCACCTGGTGGCCGTGCGCGGCAACTACGACGATGTCAACCGCCTGTGCGTGGAGATCGCCGACCGCTACGGCTGGGCCTTCCTGAACATCAACCTGCGCCCCTTCTACTCCGAGGGGTCCAAGACCCTGGCCTTCGAGACGGCCGAGCAGCTCGGTTGGCGGGCGCCGGACCACGTGGTGGTGCCCATCGCCGGCGGGTCCCTCATCACCAAGATCGAGAAGGGCTTCGAGGAGTTGCTGCGCCTGGGCCTCATCGAGCGGCTCGCCTGCCGCATCCACGGCGCCCAGGCCAGCGGCTGCGCGCCCGTGGTCGACGCCTGGGAGCGGGGTAGCGAGGAGATCCGGCCCGTGAAGCCGCGGACCATCGCCCGTTCCCTGGCCATCGGCAACCCGGCCGACGGCCCGTTCGCCGTCCGCACCATCCGCCGCACCGGGGGGCGGGCGGTAGCCGTCAGCGACGACGAGATCGTCGAGGCCATCCACCTCCTGGCGCGCACGGAGGGGATCTTCACCGAGACGGCGGGCGGGGTCACCATCGCGGTGCTGAAGCGGCTGGCCGAGCAGGGCGCCTTCGGGCGGGGCGAGACGGTGGTGGCCTACATCACGGGCAACGGGCTGAAGACGCTGGAGGCGGTGGAGGGCATCCTCCCGGAGCCGGCGGTCATCGAGCCGAGGCTGCGGGAGTTCCGCGCCCTGTACGAAGCGGCGGCCCTGGCCACCGCCTGAGCAGGCTGCCACCCGACCTGGACAGGGGGGGGACAGGCCATGCCATTCGTGCGCATCGACCTGTTCGAGGGCCGGCCGGACGAGATGAAGGAGGAGCTGCTCAGGCGGGTCTCCGAGACGGTGGCCGAGGTGCTCCAGATCCCCCTGGATCACGTCCAGTGCGTCTTGAACGACGTTCCCCGCAAGTCGTGGTCGCGGGGCGGCGTTCCGTTCCCGAGGGTGACGCCGGACGGCGAGGGCCGCAGGTTCAAGCGCTAAGGGGTCGTGGGGAGGAAAGGTCGAGGATGGCTGTCAAAGTGCGCATTCCTACACCGCTGCGCCCGGTGACCGGGGGACAGGCCGAGGTGGAGGGGGCGGGGGAAACCGTCCTGGAGTTGCTGCGCGAGCTGGACAGGCGCTACCCCGGGCTAGCGGGGAAGATCTTCGCGGAGGACGGTCGCGTCCAGCGCTTCATCAACATCTTCGTGAACGACGAGGACATCCGCTTCCTCCAGGGGATCGACACGCCGCTCCGCGACGGGGACGAGGTGTCGATCATCCCGGCCATCGCCGGCGGCCGCTGAGGGGCGCGGCGCGTCGGGGCCATCTGCCCTCGGTCCGAGGCGGCGGGGGAGGTTGGTGCGGGTGGTCAGCGACCCGCTCGTTTTGTGGTACGACGACCTGACCGCCGGCGACGTAGCGCAGGTAGGCGGGAAGAACGCTTCCCTGGGCGAGCTGAGGCGGGCCCTGGCGCCGCTGGGGATCCGCGTGCCGGACGGCTTCGCCGTCACGGCCCGGGGCTACCGTCACTTCCTGGCGGCCAACGGCCTGGAGGAGCCGATCCGGACCTGGCTCGGCCGCCTCGCCCGGGGAGAGGCGACCCTGGCCGCGGCGGGCGCCGCCCTCCGCGCGCTCATCGAGGGCGCACCCTTTCCGGGAGACCTGGCGGAGGCCATCGGGGCGGCCTACCGGGAACTCTGCCGCCGTTACGGAGAGGGGGTCGTGGACGTCGCCGTCCGCTCCAGCGCGACGGCGGAGGACCTGCCCGAGGCCAGCTTCGCCGGGCAGCAGGAGACCTTCCTCAACGTCCGCGGCGAGGCGGCGCTGCTCGAGGCGTGCCGCCGCTGCTTCGCCTCCCTGTTCACCGACCGCGCCATCGCGTACCGGGACGAGCACGGCTTCGACCACCTGGCGGTGGCGCTCTCCGTGGGCGTGCAGAAGATGGTGCGCGCCGACCTGGGCGGCGCCGGGGTACTGTTCACCCTCGATCCCGAGAGCGGCTTCCCCGACGTGGTGGTGATCAACGCCACCTGGGGCCTCGGCGAGAACCTGGTCAAGGGGGCGGTGACGCCGGACGAGTACGTCGTCTACAAGCCCCTGCTGGACCGGGACGGGTTCCGGCCCGTCATCGGCAGGACGCTGGGGGACAAGCGCGTGCGGATGGTGTACGGCGCGGACGGCGGGACCAGGCAAGTCCCCACCACGGAGGAGGAACGGCGGGCCTTCGTCCTGAGCGAGGAGGAGATCCTCCGGCTCGCCCGCTGGGGCCGCGCCATCGAGGCGCACTACGGCCGGCCGATGGACGTGGAGTGGGCCAAGGACGGGATGACGGGAGACCTCTACGTCGTCCAGGCGCGCCCCGAGACGGTGCACGCGCGCCGCGCCGGCCGGGCGCTGCGGACGTTCCGCCTCAAGGAGCGCGGCCGGGTGCTGGTGACCGGGCTGAGCGTCGGGCAGGGGATCGCTGCCGGGCGGGCCTGCTTGATCGCCAGCCCGCGGGAGGGCGAGCGCTTCCCGGACGGCGCGGTGCTCGTCACCGGGGCCACGGACCCGGACTGGGTGCCCGTGCTGCGGCGGGCGGCCGCCATCGTCACCGACCAGGGCGGGCGCACCTGTCACGCTGCCATCGTCAGCCGCGAGCTGGGTATCCCCGCCGTGGTCGGCACGGGCACCGGCACCCGGGTGATCCGCCCGGGGCAGGAGGTGACCGTCTCCTGCGCCGAAGGCGAGCGGGGCACAGTATACGAGGGCGTCCTCCCCTTCGAGGTGGCCGAGGTGGACCCGGGCGAGCTGCCCGCCACGCGGACGCAGGTGATGATCAACCTCGGCGACCCGGCGGCGGCCTTCCGGTGGTGGTGGTTGCCCGCCGACGGCGTGGGCCTGGCGCGCATGGAGTTCATCATCGCCAACGACATCAAGGTCCACCCCATGGCTTTCCTCTACCCGGAGGAGGTGCGGGATGAGGGGGCGCGGCGGGCGATCGGCGAGCTCGCCCGGGGTTACGCCGACCCGGCCGAGTACTTCGTGGAGCGGCTGGCCCACGGCATCGCCCGCCTGGCGGCGCCCCGTTACCCGCGGCCGGTGATCGTCCGCTTCAGCGACTTCAAGACGAACGAGTACGCCCACCTGATCGGTGGTCGGGAGTTCGAGCCGCGAGAGGAGAACCCGATGCTCGGCTTCCGCGGCGCCTCCCGCTATTACCACGAGCGCTACCGGGCGGCCTTCGCCCTGGAGTGCCGCGCCCTCCGGCGCGTGCGCTCGGAGATGGGGCTGAGGAACGTCGTGGTCATGGTGCCCTTCTGCCGGACGCCGGAGGAGGCGGACCGGGTGCTGGCGGCCATGGCGGAGAACGGGCTGGCGCGGGGCGAGGACGGCCTGGAGGTGTACGTGATGTGCGAGATCCCCGCCAACGTCGTCCTGGCGGAGGAGTTCGCCCGCCGCTTCGACGGCTTCTCCATCGGCTCCAACGACCTCACCCAGCTCGTCCTGGGCGTGGACCGCGACTCGCCGGCTCTCGCCTACCTCTTCGACGAGCGGCACGAGGCGGTGAAGCGGATGATCGCCCAGGTGATCCGGACCGCCCACGCCGCCGGGCGCAAGGTGGGCATCTGCGGCCAGGCGCCCGGCGACCACCCCGATTTCATCGACTTCCTGGTGGAGCAGGGCATCGACTCCATCTCCGTGGACCCGGAGCGGTTCGCCGCGGTGCGGCGCCGGGTGGCCGCCGCCGAGGCGGCCCTCGGCCGCTGAGCCGCCGCGGCGTGGACAAAGCTGACACTTCCCTCACAGGGCGCCATGGCCGATAGCGCCGCCATGGGCAGTTGTCCAACCAAATTTTCACCCGTTTCAGGCCGGACGGAGGAAAACTTCCTGTAAGGCATATGTAAGGTATGCGTTGCCCGTAGCGGCATCCCTGCCGTAACATCGATGATACAGGTGCCAGGGAGGGGAGGGGTGACGGTGGAGGAAGCGATCCTGCTCCTCTTCACCCGGGACACCCTCGCGGCCGGCGTCATAACGGCCGTGCTCCGGCATGACGGCTGGCCCTTCCGCTGGGTGCGCGCCTGGGACGAGCTGGTGGCGGCGGTGGACGCGTTGCCCGTCAGGGCGCTCCTCTTCGCCTGCCCTGCGGCCTGCCCGGCCGCGTACGCCCACTGCAGCGCCCTCTGCCGCAGCCGGGGCCTGCCCTTCGCCGTGGCCACGGGCGATCGGGACCCGGCTGCCCGGGCCCTGGCAGCCCTGCGCGGGGCCGTCGTGATCCCCGAGCCCGTGTCTCCGTACGCCCTCCGGGAGAAGGTGCGGGAGTTGCTGCGGGCGCCCGCGGGCCGCTCGGATCCGGACCGGCCGGTCGGGCTCCTGCGCGTGAGCAGGGATGCCGTCGTCGACTTCGACCGCCGCGAGGTGCACTACCGGGGGCTGCGGCTGCCCTTGAGCGCCGGGGAGTACCGGCTCCTCAGCCTCCTGGCGGGGCAACCCGGCCGCCTCTTCTCCGTGGACGAGCTGGTGTGCGCCCTCCCGGGGGAGCCGGGCCGGGGCGACGGGGCCGCGGCCAGGCACCGCCTCTACGTCTGGGTCCGCGGCCTCCGGGACAAGCTCGGCGATCGGGAGCGGCGGATCCTCAGGAACGTCCACGGGCAAGGCTACCGACTGGAGGTGCCGACGGGCTTGGCGCCCGACCTGCCGCCGCCGGCGCGCGCCTGCGGGCGCCCCGTGGACGAGGGGGAGCGGCAGGCGTGAGGGGCGAGCAGCGGGGCCGCTTCCAACTGTGCGACTGCACCCTGCGGGAGGGTGAGCAGGCGGCCGGGGTGGCCTTCACGCCGGAGGAGAAGCTGGCCATCGCCCGCGCCCTGGACGAGGTGGGCGTGGACGAGATCGAGGCGGGTGTCCCGGCCTCGGGGAGCGCAGAGGCCAGGGCGGTGGAGGCCCTCCTGGCGGCCGGCCTCAAGGCGCGGGTCTCCACGTGGAACCGCTGTCGCCGGGAAGACGTGGACGCCTCCCTGGCGTGCGGGGCGCGCCTCCTGCACGTGTGCGTGCCGGCTTCTGACCGGCACCTCGCCCGCAAGCTGGGGTGGGACCGGCGCCGCGCCTTGCGGGAGCTGGCGCGGGTGGTGGCGCATGCCCGGGAGCGGGGCGCCGAGGTCAGCGTGGGGCTGGAGGACGCCTCGCGCGCCGATCAGGGCTTCGTCCTGGAGCTGGCGCGGGCGGCGGTGTCCCTGGGGGCACGGCGCGTCCGCTACGCCGACACGGTGGGGGTGCTGGAGCCCTTCGCGGCCGAGGAGTTGGTCGCCCGCTTGGCGGAGGCGGGCATCCCCGTCGAGATCCACGCCCACGACGACCTGGGCCTGGCCACGGCCAACACCCTGGCCGCGCTGCGGGCCGGCGCGGGTTTGGCAAGCGTCACCGTCCTGGGCCTGGGCGAGCGGGCCGGGATCGCCCCCCTGGAGGAGGTGGTCCTGGCGGCCAGGGTGGCCCTGGGCTGGGAGGTCCCTTGCGTGACCGAGCGGCTGACGGCTGTGGCGGAGCTGGTGGCGTCCTTGGCGCGCCGTCCCGTGCCGGCCGGCAAGGCGGTCGTAGGCCGTGACGCCTTCACCCACGGGGCCGGCGTGCACGTCGACGGGGTGCTCAAGGACCCGGCCCTCTACGAGGCCTTCCCGCCCGAGACGGTGGGCGCCCGGCGCCGGCTCGCCGTCGGCAAGGGCGCGGGCAGGGCCGCGCTGCGGCACGCGTTGCGGGAAGCCGGCCTCGAGGTCCCGGACGGGGAGGTGGCGCGCCTGGTGGCAGCCGTCCGCCGGGCGGCCGAGCGCCGCAAGGGGCTTTTGGACGCGGCCGCGATCAGAGAGGTCTACCGCGACGCGACGGGCGAGGGCGCGGCGGACGGGCGGTAAGAGTCCCCCTGGGGCCGCGACGGCGCTTCCCCGGGCACGGGACGGAGGCCGGAGCGCGGTCACAGGACGTAAGGCCCCCAGAGGCGGATGGGCTCGCCGTGAGGGCGGCCGCAGATCAGAACGACGCGGGCCGGGCTGGCTGCGCCGTCCGGGCCGGCGTCGGGGCTGAGCACGAGCTCGGTCTCGCGGGGCCAGCCGCGGAACACGAGGGCATGGCCCGCGGGGACGCGGGCGCCCGTGGCCTCCTCCCGGACCACGCCTTCGACCACGTAGGCGAAGCCGCTCCATCCCCCCCGCACCCGGCAGGGAAAGCGCCCCGCCAGCCGCACGTCGCGGTAGCTCACCGCGGTGTGCAGGGCGACGGGCGAGCCGCCGCCCACCACGTGCCTGATGCGGGCGCCGTCCCGCGTCTCCTCGGGTATGGCGGAGGCGGGCACGGTCTGGTAGTCGGGCGGGAGGTCCTTGAGCGCCCGGGGGAGGTTGATCCAGAGCTGGAGACCGCGGGCCGGGCCGGGACCGGCCGGCATCTCCGAATGGACGATGCCGCGGCCGGCCGTGATGCGCTGGCTACCCCCGGCGGTGACGATCTCCTCGTGGCCCGCGCTGTCCCAGTGGGCGAAGGCACCCTCCAGCATGTAGGTGACGATCTCGAAGCCGCGGTGGGGATGGGCCGGGAAACCGGCCGGAGGCTCCACGGTGGCGTGGTCGAAGAGGACGAAGGGGTCGAGGTGCGGAAGCCGGGGCGACGGCATGAGCCGGCGCACGCGGGCGCCCGCTCCCTCGGGCACCTCTTCGGTCGGCACGACCGTGAACTCCCTCACGCCCGCCACCCCCTGAAGTCCTGGCGCCGTGGGAACCCTGCCTTGCGGCGGCAGCGACGGCCGGCGCCCCCTCGACCCGGCCGGTTCCGGCTGTCTCCGAGGAAATTATATCTTAAGCAGATAACTGCTTGCATGAGGAAAGCGCAGCCGTTAGCATTCCAGCTGCAGGGGCTTTCCAGGGCAGCGGCCCGGCCGGAGGAGGCGGGCCCGACGGCGCGGCGAGACCGGCGGCTGAAGTGGGGAGGGGATGGAGGCTGATGGCGGGCGCCCGGGCCGGTCCGGTGGCGGTGGCGGCGTACTGCCCCCACCCGCCCACCCTCTTCGAGGATGGATTGCACGCAGCGACGCGGCGCGCGCTCTCCGGGCTCGCTCCTCTCTTCGCAGGCGTGGACGCCGTGGCGGTCGCCTCGCCGCACTGGGTCGGGAGGGGGCGCTTCCTCGTGCAGGCCTCGGCGCCGCCGCGCTGCATCCAGGACTACTACGGTTTTCCCGAGCGCTACTACGAGTTCCGCTACGAGCCGCCGGGGCACCCGGCCCTGGCCGCGGCCATCGCCGCCCAAGCGCGCCACGCCGGCCTGTCGGCCGAGGCCACCGAGGCGTGGGGGCTCGACCACGGGCACTGGGTGCCCCTCCTCTTCCTGCGGCCGGAGGCGGCCACGCCGGTGGTGGCGCTCTCGATGGCCACTCTCTCCCTGGAGGAGCACCGTCGCTTCGGGGAGGCCGTGCGCCGCGCCGTGGCGGCTACCGGCCTGACTCTGGCCGTGGTCGCCACCGGCTCCCCGGGCCATCGGCTCGACCGCGTCACCTGGGGACGGCACGGCCCCTACCCCGAGGGAGAGGAGTTCGACCGCCGCCTGGTCGAAGCCCTCACGGAGGGGCGCCCGCAGGCCATCGCGGCCATCGAGCCGCGGCTCTGGGAGGCGGCCGCGCCCGAGGGCTTCCTGGCGCCCCTCTACATCCTCCTCGGTGCCCTGGGCTGGGACGGCACGGGAGCCGCCGGCCCTCCTCTGCGCGCCGAGCTCCTCGCCTACGAGCGCGCCTTCACCGCCCTGAGCCTGGCCACCCTCCTCTTCCGGGCCGCGTGACCCCCCGTGCGCGGCGCCCTGTGCATCTGGACGGTGGGACGCGCACCCGCCGCCAGCGGCGGACGGCCCGGTGGCTCTATCCCACTCGCAAGCAACTTCTCCGATGCCTTATACTTTCCTCATGGAAACCGAGGAGGTGGGCGGATCCGATGGCCATCGGGTTGCGGGAGGGATCGCGCGGGCGGGGCAGCCGCAGCGTGGAGCGCCACCCGGAGCACGGCTGCCCCGTCGAGCGGACGCTGCAGGTGATCGGGAGCAAGTGGACGCTCCTGATCCTGAGGGACCTCTTCACGGGCACCAAGCGCTTCGGCGAGCTCCGGCGCTCCCTGGGCCACGTGAGCCCGAAGACGCTCTCCCAGCGCTTGAGGGAGCTCGAGCGGCAGGGGCTCGTCACGCGCACCGTCTACCCCGAGGTGCCGCCGCGCGTCGAGTACTCCCTCACAGAGAAGGGGCGGAGCCTCGGCGACATCATCGAGGCCATGCGCGCCTGGGGCGAGCGCTGGGGCGGCTGAGGAGGCGCGTGGCCGGCGAGTATCACGGCCGGACGGGGCGGGTTCACGGGTCCGACGGGATCAGGACCTCGAGGGCGAGGGCGAGGGACCGCCGCGCCGCCTCGGCCACCAGCGTGTGAAAGGGTTCCGGCTTTCCTTCCACGGCGGCCAGCTCCAGGGCGTCGTAGTAGCGGGGCCGCTCGCCCACCTCGATGACGGCCGGCGGATAACCTTCCCGCATGAGGATGAGGTTCATGAGAAGCCGCGCCGTGCGGCCATTCCCGTCGACGAAGGGATGGATGGTCACGAGGCGCAGGTGGGCCTCGGCGGCCACCAGCACCGGGTGAGCCGCGCCCTCGATCTCGGCGCTGGAGCTGGTGGCAAGGGTCACCCCACGGCGCGCTTCCGCTTGATCCGCCACGTCCGGGGCCGTAACGGCCTCCAGCCAGGCGCCGAACTTGCGCATGAGATCGGGCACGCGGTGCGCGGCCGGGGGCACGTGGCGCGAGCCGGCGATGCGCACGGCCGTGCGCCGGTAGCGCCCTGCCTCCTCCGGCCAGATGCCCTTGAGCACGAGCCGGTGCAGCTCCAGGACGTGGCGCTCGCCCACCGGCTCGCGGGGCCCGGCGACCAGCGCCTCCAACCACTCCACGGCGTCGCGGTGATTAACCACCTCCAGGTGCTCCCGCAGCGTCTTGCCGCCGACGGTCACGCCGTCGAGGAGCACGGCCCGCGTCTCCTGGAGGCTCAGGGTGTTGCCTTCGATGGCCGTCGAGTGGTGCGTCCACGCCACGAGGAAGTGCTCCCGCAGGCGCGCCACTGCCGCCGGCGGAAAGGGGCGGCCGGCATCCAGGCGCGCCTTGAGCTCGTTTATAAGAGCCAGTTCCTCTCTCAGGGTTGACACGGAGGACCTCCCTGGCGTGCAGCTCGGTCCGTATGGTGCGCCATGCCGGTTCCTCTGGTCAAGGCCGCGCCGTTTCGTCTGCCTGCCTATCTCCAAGCCTCGAGGCGGCTCGCTGGCAGGCCCGAGCGGAGCTGGTGTCAAGGCAATTACATAGCGAGTAAGATAACCTGCTAGAAGGGCTGGCCATTTCCCCCGTTTTGTTCGCCCTGATGTTAGGAAAGATGCCGGCTGACGTAGAGTTGGGGCACAATTGTTGACAGGTATATGTAATGTTGCTTAGGCTGGTGGTGGCAGGGGTGCCCCGGTCGCCGTCGGGGCGGGCCCCGGCCGATCCGCGAGGAGGGGGAGGAGACAGCATGAGGCAGATCGCGTTCTACGGCAAGGGCGGCATCGGCAAGTCGACCACCCAGCAGAACACGGTGGCGGCGCTGGCGGAGATGGGCAAGAGGGTGATGATCGTCGGCTGCGATCCCAAGGCAGACTGCACGCGCCTGATCCTCCACACCAAGGCCCAGAAGACCGTGCTGCACCTGGCGGCCGAGAGGGGCACCGTGGAGGACCTGGAGCTGGAGGACGTCATGCTCACCGGCTACCGGGGCGTGCGCTGCGTCGAGTCGGGCGGCCCGGAGCCGGGCGTGGGCTGCGCCGGCCGGGGCATCATCACGGCCATCAACTTCCTGGAGGAGAACGGCGCCTACGAGGACCTGGACTACGTGGTTTACGACGTGCTGGGCGACGTGGTCTGCGGCGGATTCGCCATGCCCATCCGCGAGAACAAGGCCCAGGAGATCTACATCGTCACCTCGGGCGAGATGATGGCCATGTACGCCGCCAACAACATCGCCCGCGGCATCCTTAAGTACGCCCACTCGGGCGGGGTGCGGCTGGGCGGCCTGATCTGCAACAGCCGCAAGGTCGACAACGAGCGGGAGCTGATCGAGGAGCTGGCCCGGCGGCTGGGCACCCAGATGATTCACTTCCTGCCCCGCGACAACGTGGTCCAGCACGCGGAGCTGCGCCGCATGACGGTCATCGAGTACGACCCGACGCACCCGATGGCCGACGAGTACCGCACCCTGGCGCGCAAGATCGACGAGAACGACATGAAGGTGATCCCGACGCCCCTGTCCATGGACGAGTTGGAGCAGCTGCTGCTGGAGTTCGGCGTGCTCAAGGAGGAAGACGAGTCCATCGTCGGCGTCACGGCGGCGGAGGAGCGGGCGCGGGCGGCCGCTACCGCCTGAAGGCCGGCGGGTCAGACGGATACGGAGGTGGAGGCGAGATGGGCGTGAGCTTCACGCGCGAGCAGACCCAGGCGCTCATCGACGACGTGCTGAGCGTCTATCCCGAGAAGACCCGCAAGGAGCGGGCCAAGCACGTCCGGCCCAACGACCCGACCGGGCAGTGCAAGGAGTGCCAGGTGAAGTCCAACGTCAAGTCCCGGCCGGGGGTGATGACCATCCGCGGCTGCGCCTACGCCGGCTCCAAGGGCGTCGTCTGGGGTCCGGTCAAGGACGTGGTCCACCTGAGTCACGGGCCGGTCGGCTGCGGCCAGTACTCCTGGGCGTCCCGCCGCAACTACTCCAACGGGGTGCTAGGCGTCGACAAGTTCGTCGAGATGCAGTTCACCAGCGACTTCCAGGAGCGGGACATCGTCTTCGGCGGCGACAAGAAGCTGGCCAAGATCTGCGACGAGATCCGGGAGCTCTTCCCCCTGGCCAAGGGGATCAGCATCCAGTCCGAGTGCCCCATCGGGCTCATCGGGGACGACATCGAGGCGGTGGCCAAGAAGAAGGCGCGGGAGCTGGGCATCCCCATCGTCCCGGTGCGCTGCGAGGGCTTCCGGGGGGTGAGCCAGTCGCTCGGCCACCACATCGCCAACGACTCCATCCGCGACTGGGTGGTCGGCACCCGGGAGCCGGACTTCCAGCCGGGCCCCTACGACATCGCCCTCATCGGCGACTACAACATCGGCGGCGACGCCTGGGCCACTCGCAAGATCCTGGAGGACATGGGCCTGCGCGTCATCGCCCAGTGGTCGGGCGACGGGACGCGCAACGAGCTGGCCATCACCCACCGGGCCAAGCTCAACGTCATCCACTGCTACCGGTCGATGAACTACATCTGCCGGAGCATGGAGGAGAAGTACGGCATCCCCTGGGTGGAGTACAACTTCTTCGGCCCCACCAAGATCAAGGAGAGCATGCGCAAGATCGCCTCCTACTTCGACGACTACATCAAGGAGCGGACGGAGCAGGCCATCGCCCGCTACGAGCCCTTCTTCCAGGCGGTGATCGAGAAGTACCGGCCGCGACTGGAGGGCAAGACGGTGATGCTGCTGGTGGGCGGGCTCCGGCCGCGCCACACGGTGGGCGCCTACGAGGACCTGGGCATGGAGGTGATCGGCACCGGGTACGAGTTCGGCCACAACGACGACTACCAGCGGACGTACCCGGAGCTGAAGGAGGCTGTGATCCTCTACGACGACCCGACGGCCTACGAGTTGGAGGAGTTCGCCCGCCGGCTGCGCCCCGACCTGATGGGCGCCGGGATCAAGGAGAAGTACGTCTACCACAAGATGGGCATCCCCTTCCGCCAGATGCACTCCTGGGACTACAGCGGGCCGTACCACGGGGTCGAGGGCTTCGCCGTCTTCGCCCGGGACATGGACATCGCCGTCAACAACCCCTGCTGGGGCCTGTTCCGGGCCCCGTGGGCGCGCGAGGCCGCGCGGGGCGAGCCGGCGCCGGCGGCGCGGATGGCGGGGTGAAGGCCCGATGAGCGGGACGCTGAAGGTCAAGGACCACAACGAGCTGTTCGAGGCGCCCGAGTTCCAGGAGCAGCGGGCGCGCAAGCGGCAGTTCGAGAAGGCGACGCCGGACGAGGAGGTCCAGCGCGTCCTGGAGTGGACCCGCAGCTGGGAGTACCGGGAGAAGAACTTCGCCCGGGAGGCGCTGACGATCAACCCGGCCAAGGCCTGCCAACCCCTGGGCGCCATCCTGGCGGCCATCGGCTTTGAGGGCACCCTGCCCTTCGTCCACGGGTCCCAGGGGTGCGTCGCCTACTTCCGCAGCCACTTCGCCCGCCACTTCAAGGAGCCCTTCCCGGCGGTCTCCTCCTCCATGACCGAGGACGCCGCCGTGTTCGGCGGGCTCAACAACCTGATCGAGGGCCTCGAGAACGCCCGTGCCCTCTATCGGCCGAAGATGATCGCCATCAGCACGACCTGCATGGCCGAGGTCATCGGCGACGACCTGAACGCCTTCATCCGCAACGCCCGCGAGAAGGGGGCCGTGCCCCAGGACTACCCGCTCCCCTTCGCCCACACCCCGAGCTTCGTCGGCTCCCACATCACGGGTTGGGACAACATGATGAAGGGGATCCTCTCCTACCTGACCGAGGGGAGGAAGGGGGAGCCGAACGGGAAGCTCAACGTGATGCTGGGGTTCAACACCTACGTCGGCGACTACCGCGAGATCAAACGCCTCCTCGGGCTCTTCGGCGCCGACTTCACCCTGCTCTCGGACCCCAGCGACGTCCTGGACTCCCCGGCCACGGGGGAGTACCACCCCTACGTCGGCGGCACGCCTCTGGAGGCGGCCGCCGACGCGGCCAACGCCCGCGCCACCCTGGCCCTTCAGAAGTACGCGACGCTCAAGACGTGCGAGTATGTGGCGGAGGCGTGGGGCCAGGAGGTGGTGGCGCTGCCCTGGCCCATCGGGGTGCGGCTCACCGACCGGCTCGTGCAGGAGATAAGCCGGCTTTCGGGCCGGCCGGTGCCGCCCGAGCTGGAGGTGGAGCGGGGCCGGCTGCTGGATGCCATGGCCGACTCCCACGCCTACGTCCACGGCAAGCGGGTGGCCCTGGCGGGCGACCCCGACCTCCTGCTGGGTCTACTGAGCTTCCTCCTGGAGC
Organism: Clostridiales bacterium; assembly: GCA_037442985.1. Taxonomy (GTDB): domain Bacteria; phylum Bacillota; class Sulfobacillia; order DYIH01; family JBBIPI01; genus JBBIPI01. The sequence goes on along the minus strand of JBBIPI010000017.1, from coordinate 3,110 downwards.
TCGGGGCCGAGCCGGTGCACGTCGTCTGCACCAACGGGAACGACGCCTTCGAGCGCGAGGCCTATGAACTCCTCCAGGCTAGCCCCTACGGGCGGGAGGCGAAGGTCTGGGTGGGCAAGGACCTGTGGCACCTGCGCAGCCTGGTGTTCACCGAGCCGGTGGACCTGCTGATGGGGTCGAGCTACCTCAAGTTCCTGGCGCGAGAGGCGGATCTGCCCCTGGTGCGGGTCGGCTTCCCCGTCTTCGACCGCCATCACCTGCACCGGTACCCGATCATCGGCTACCAGGGGGCGCTCAACCTGCTGGTCTGGATCGTGAACACGGTGCTCGAGGAGCTGGACCGGAAGGCGCCCGCCCATAGTTTCGACGTGATCCGCTAGCGGGAGGGGGTATCTCCGCTCCCGCCGGGCGGTTCCCGGGAGGTGGTCGCGATGCTGTCGAGCAAGGTGGCCGACCTGTTCCAGGAGCAGGCGTGCGCCCACAACCGTTCGAAGGGCGCCGCGGAGCGGAGGAAGGGGTGCTCGCGGCCGAAGCCCGGGAGCGCCGCGGGGGGTTGCGCCTTCGACGGGGCGATGATCACCCTGGTGCCCGTGGCCGACGCCGCCCACCTGGTGCACGGGCCCATCGCCTGCCTGGGCAACTCCTGGGAGAGCCGGGGCAGCCTCTCCTCGGGGCCGGACCTCTATCGGCGCGGCTTCACCACCGACCTCACGGAGCAGGACGTGATCTTCGGTGGGGAGAAGAGGCTGTACCGGGCCATTCTGGAGGTGGCCGAGCGCTACCGGCCGGCGGCGATCTTCGTCTATGCCACCTGCGTCACGGCCCTCATCGGCGACGACGTGGAGGCGGTGTGCAAGGCGGCCCGGACCGCCACGGGGCTGCCCGTCATCCCGGTCCTCAGCCCGGGCTTCGCGGGCAGCAAGAACCTGGGCAACCGGCTGGCCGGCGAGGCCCTGCTGGAGCACGTCATCGGCACCGGCGAGCCACCCTTCACCACCCCCTACGACATCAACCTGATCGGCGAGTACAACATCGCCGGCGAGCTGTGGGACGTCCTGCCGCTCTTCGAGCGGCTGGGCATCCGCGTCCTCTCCAAGATCACCGGCGACGCCCGCTACCGGGAGCTCACCTGGGCCCACCGCGCGCGGGTCAACATGGTGGTGTGCAGCCGCGCCCTGCTCAACGTGGCTCGCAAGATGGAGGAGCGGTGGGGCATCCCCTGGTTCGAGGGGAGCTTCTACGGCGTCCGCGACACGAGCCACGCCCTGCGCCGGGTCGCCCGGCTCCTGGGCGATCCCGAGCTGGTGGCACGCACGGAGGCGCTCATCGCCGAGGAGGAGGCGGCGCTGGCGGTGCGCCTGGCGCCCTACCGGGCGCGGCTGGCCGGCAAGAAGGCCGTCCTGTACACCGGCGGGGTGAAGAGCTGGTCGGTGGTCTCCGCCCTTCAGGACCTGGGCATGGAAGTGGTGGCCACCGGGACGAAGAAGAGCACCGACGGGGACATCGAGCGCATCAGGGAGCTCCTGGGCGAGGAGGCCACGCTCATCGAGGAGGGAAACCCGCGCGAGCTGCTGCGCATCGTGCGCGAGAGCGGCGCCGACGTCCTGATCGCCGGTGGCCGGAACATGTACACCGCCCTCAAGGGCCGCGTGCCTTTCCTGGACATCAACCAGGAACGCCACCACGCCTACGCCGGCTACCGCGGCCTGGTGGAGCTGGCCCGGCAGCTGGACCTGGCCATCCACAGCCCGGTCTGGGAGCAGGTGCGCCGGCCCGCGCCCTGGGAGGTGGGCTGAGGTGGCCCGGGTGGTGGAGGCGCGCAAGGCGGCGGCGGTCAACCCGCTCAAGCACAGCGCACCCCTGGGCGGCGCCCTGGCCTTCCTGGGGCTGGACCGCTGCCTGCCCCTCTTCCACGGCTCCCAGGGGTGCACCTCCTTCGCCAAGGTGCTCTTGGTGCGCCACTTCCGGGAAGCCGTCCCCCTGCAGACGACGGCGCTCACCGAGGTGACGGTGATCCTCGGGGGTGAGGAGAATCTGGTGGCCGCCCTGGCCACCGTGGCCGAAAAGCACCGTCCCGACGTCATCGGGGTGCTGAGCACCGGCCTGACGGAGGCCAAGGGGGACGACGTCCCCGGCACCCTGCGCGCGTACCGGGAGGCCTACCCCCAGTTCGCCCCCATCCCGGTGGTCTACGCCTCCACCCCCGACTTCAAGGGTGGCCTGGAGACCGGGTACGCGGCGGCGCTCGAACGCATCGTGGCGGAGTTGGCCCTGCCCGGGGGCGGGTTGGGCACCGCGCCGGGCCAGGTGAACGTGCTCGCCGGCCCGGCCCTCGGCCCCCTGGACGCCGAGGAGGTGCGGGGCCTGGTGGAGGCGTTCGGCCTGCGGCCGGTGATGCTCCCCGACCTGGCGGGCTCCCTGGACGGCCACCTGGAGGCCGACTGGTCGCCCCTCACCACCGGAGGCGCCAGGGTGAGCGACATCCGGGGGATGGGCCGGTCGGAGGCGACGCTGGCCGTGGGGAGCGCGGTGGAGGGCGCCGCCGACCTCCTTGCGGAAGGGTGCGGCGTGCCGCGCCTGGTCTACCGCCGCCTCACCGGCCTGGAGGCGCTGGACCGCTTCGTGGCCGACCTGTCGCTCCTGAGCGGCCGCCCCGTGCCCGAAGGCGTCCGCCGCTGGCGGAGCCGCCTGGCCGACGGGATGCTGGACGCCCACTTCGTGTTCGGGGGCCGGCGGATCGCCCTGGCCCTGGAGCCCGACCTGCTGTACGGCCTGGCCGCCTTCCTGGCGGAGATGGGGGCCCAGGTGGTGGCCGCGGTGGCGCCGACGCGCTCGGCCGTCCTGGAGGGGCTGCCCTGCGAGGAGGTGGTCGTCGGCGACTACGAGGATCTGGAGGAGCGGGCGCGGGAGGGGGGAGCCGAGCTGCTCATCGCCTCGAGCCACGGGCAGCAGGCGGCCGCGCGCCTCGGCATCCCTCTCCTGCGGGTCGGGTTCCCCGTGTTCGACCGGCTGGGGGCCCAGTACCGGCTGACCGTCGGCTATCGGGGGACGCTGGCCTTCCTCTTCGAGGTGGCCAACACCCTGCTGGCCCACGCTCCGGGGCGGGCGCC
>JBBIPI010000016.1:0-19306 GCA_037442985.1 Clostridiales bacterium | reverse complement strand
GGAGGCCCACGTCGTCACTGCCGCCCGGCCGGCCTTGCAGAACCTGTTCCGCAGCGTGGAGCGCGCCGGGCTGGAGGTGGAGGAGGCCGTGTTCGCCCCCCTGGCGGCGGGCGAGGCCGTCCTGCTGGAGGACGAGAAGGAGCTGGGGGTGGCCCTGGCGGACCTGGGGGGCGGCACCACCGGCGTGGCCGTATATACCCGGGGCAGCCTGGCCTCCTCCTTCGTGCTCCCGGTCGGGGGCGAGTACGTGACCACCGACATCGCCATCGGGCTGCGGACCTCGCTGGCGCAGGCGGAAGCGGTCAAGATCGAGCACGGCTGGGCCAGCGCCGAGCTGGTGGCGGAGGACGAGGTTTTCCCCGTGCCCGGGGTGGCCGGGCAGGGAATGCACCGGGTTTCGGCGAAGGATTTGGCAGATATTATCGAAGCCCGTCTCAGGGAGATGCTGGCGGGGCTGGGCGGCGCCCTCAAGGAGACGGGCTTCGGGCTCACCCTGCCGGGTGGCGTGGTGCTGACGGGGGGCGTGGCGGCGACGCGGGGCATCGAGCGGGTGGCTGCCGAGGAACTCGGCCTTCCGGTGCGGGTGGGGGTTCCCGCCTCCCTGGGCGGCCTGCAGGACATGGTCGCCGGGCCGGCCTACGCGGTGGGCGTGGGTCTGCTCGCCTACGCTGCCCGACGCGAGCGCGGGCAGCGGCGACCCCGGCGGCTCGGGCGCTGGCGGGAGTGGTTGCGGGAGCTGTTCTAGCCCGGACGCCTTCGGCGGAGGGCCAAAGAGGGGGGTAGCGGCGTGCGGGACGATCATCATTACGCCGTCATCAAGGTGGTGGGCGTCGGGGGCGGCGGCACCAACGCCGTCAACCGCATGATCCGGGCCGGCCTCCAGGGCGTGGAGTTCATCGGCGTGAACACCGACGCCCAGGCCCTGGCGTTGTCGGAGGCGCCCACCAAGATCCAGATAGGGGCCCAGCTCACCCGCGGGCTGGGGGCGGGCGCCAACCCCGAGATCGGGCAGAAGGCGGCCGAGGAGTCGCGGGAGGCCCTGGCGGAGGCGCTCAAGGGGGCGGACATGGTCTTCCTCACCGCCGGGATGGGCGGCGGGACCGGTACGGGGGCGACCCCGGTGATCGCCGAGGTGGCGCGCCAGACGGGGGCGCTCACCGTGGCCGTCGTCACCAAGCCTTTCTCTTTCGAGGGGCGCCGGCGCATGGCCCAGGCGGAGAAGGGCATCTCCCTCCTCAGGGAGAAGGTGGACACGCTCATCACCATCCCCAACGACCGCCTGCTGCAGGTGGTCGACCGCCAGACGTCCATCGTGGAGGCCTTCCGCATCGCCGACGACGTGCTGCGGCAGGGCGTCCAGGGCATCTCGGACCTGATCTCCGTCCCCGGGCTCATCAACCTGGACTTCGCCGACGTGCGCACCATCATGCTCGACACGGGCACGGCCCTGATGGGGATCGGCGTGGGGCGGGGGGAGAACCGGGCGCAGGTGGCGGCCAAGGCGGCCATCTCCAGCCCCCTGCTGGAGACGAGCATCGAAGGGGCGCGGGGCATCCTGCTCAACATCACCGGCGACCCCACCCTGGCGCTGTTCGAGGTGAACGAGGCGGCGGAGCTCGTGGCCCAGGCGGCCGATCCCGACGCGAACATCATCTTCGGGGCCGTGATCGACGAGTCCCTCCAGGACGAGGTGCGGGTGACGGTGATCGCCACCGGCTTCGACCAGCGGCCGCGGAAGGAATCCGTCCTCGAGGAACTGGAGGTGCCGCGCTTCCCGCTGGACGACCTGGACATCCCCGCCTTCCTGCGGCGGCGGGCGGCGGGCGGCCGGGGAACCCGGTGAGAGAAGGGGGGCACTCCCTTTTCTCTCCGGATCGGGATCCACCTCTTGGCGAGACATCGTGCTGCATCGGTCGGATTTGCGGCGGCCCCGCGTCCGCCGTTCGCGTCCCTTCGCGCCCCGGACGCCCTAAACTGGGCGTGTCGGCGGGCGCCGGGGTGCGGGGCATAGCGGCTCCCCGGCGCGCATAGGAATCAAAAGCCTCCTGGTGGTGGAGCCTGTGGCGGTGTACGGTGACGTCTTCCTCGTCCTCAACTTCGTGATCGACCTCATCCTGCTGTACGCGTCCGGCCTGCTGGCGGGCGCCCGCGCGCGGCCCTGGCGGCTGGCCGCCGCCGCCGCGGCGGGGGCGCTGTACGCCTTCGGCTTCCTCCTGCCCCTGCCGGCCGCCCTGTACGCGCCGCCGGTGCGCCTGCTCTTTCCGGCGGCGTCGCTGGCCATCGCCTACCTCCCCGTCGCCCCGCCGGCCTTCCTCCGCCTGGCCTTCTGGCTTTACGCCACCTCGGCCCTGGTGGCGGGGATGGCCCTGGGCCTCTCGGCCCTGGAGGCCCGCTCCCTGGTCTCCTCCTGGTTCGTCCCCTGGTGGTCCCTGGCGACGGCGGCGGTGGCCCTCCTCCTGGCCATCCCCCGGCTCGTGGAGGCGGCCCGGCGGCGCCTGAGCCTGGAGCGCCTCCTCCTGCCGGTGGAGGTGGGCATCGGCGGCCAGCGCGTCACCCTGACGGGACTGGTGGACACGGGCAACCGGTTGCGGGACCCGCTCACGCGCTCGCCCGTGCTGGTGGTGGAGCTGAGCGCCCTGCGCGGGATCCTGCCGCCGGAGGTGACCCAGGCGTACACGGGAGAGGCGTCGGCCGTGCTGGAGACGGCGCGCCGTCTCGCCCGGCTCCCTGGCTGGTCGACCCGCCTGCGCCTCCTCCCCTTCGCCACCCTCGGCAAGCGGCACGGTCTGCTCCTGGGCTTCCGGCCCGACTTCGTGGCCGTCTGGCACGGGCGCGAGCGGGTGGAGACCCGCGACGCCACCGTGGCCCTCTGCACCGAACGGCTCGCGGAAGAGGCCGCCTACCAGGCGCTCGTCCACCCGGCCCTGGTCACCAGCGGCTCGGCGGCCTGATCTCTGCGGAAGGGGTGAGGCAGTTGTTCGCGTCCCTGAGGTTCCTCCTGGCCAGGCTGCGGCAGTTCCTGGGCCTGGTGCCGCGGCGCGTGGGATACGTGGGCGGCAGCGAGGTCTTGCCGCCGCCCCTGACCAACGACGAGGAGGAAGAGCTGATCGAGCGGCTGCGCGCCGGCGACCTGGAGGTGCGCTCCGTCCTCATCGAGCGCAACCTGCGCCTGGTGGTCTACATCGCCCGCAAGTTCGACAACACCGGCGTCGGCATCGAGGACCTGGTCTCCATCGGCACCATCGGCCTCATCAAGGCGGTCAACAGCTTCGACCCGGCCAAGCAGATCAAGCTGGCCACCTACGCCTCCAGGTGCATCGAGAACGAGATCCTCATGCACCTCAGGCGTGCCAGCCGCAACCGGCGGGAGGTGTCCTTCGAGCAGCCCCTGAACGTGGACTGGGACGGGAACGAATTGCTGCTGGCCGACGTCCACGGCACGGAGCACGACCTGATCTACCGCAGCGTGGAGGAGGAGGTGGAGCGTTCCCTCCTGCGCCGCGCCCTGGCCAAGCTGAGCGGGCGGGAGCGCCGGATCGTCGAGCTCCGCTTCGGGCTGCGGGACGGGGTGGAGCGGACCCAGAAGCAGGTGGCCGACTGCCTGGGGATCTCCCAGTCGTACATCTCCCGCCTGGAGAAGCGCATCATCCGCCGGCTGCGCAAGGAGATCGCCGCCATGGAGTAGACAAATAGCAGCAGGCCCGCCAGGAACTCCCTCTCCCGAATAACCGGTCTGCCTCCCGGCAATACTGGGAAAGCGAGAAGGGGGCAGTCCGGTGAACAAGGTTGAGATCTGCGGCGTCAACACCGCCGAGCTCCCCGTGCTCAGCAACGAGCGGATGCGGGAGCTGTTCGCCCGCCTGCAGGCCGGCGACCAGGAGGCGCGCCAGCAGCTGATCCAGGGCAACCTGCGCTTGGTGCTGAGCGTCATCCAGCGCTTCAACAGCCGGGGCGAGCCGGTGGACGACCTCTTCCAGGTCGGGTGCATCGGCCTGATCAAGGCCATCGACAACTTCGACCTCGCCCAGAACGTCCGCTTCTCGACCTACGCCGTGCCCATGATCATCGGCGAGATCCGGCGCTACCTCCGGGACAACAACCCCATCCGGGTCAGCCGCTCCGTGCGCGACGTCGCCTACCGCGCCCTCCAGGCCCGCGACGCCCTGACCCACCGTTTGGCGCGCGAGCCGACGGTCAGCGAGATCGCCGCCGAGCTCCAGCTCCCGCGGGAGGAGGTCCTCTTCGCCCTCGACGCCATCCAGGAGCCGGTATCCCTCTTCGAGCCGATCTACGAGGACGGCGGGGACCCCATCTACGTCATGGACCAGATCAGCGACGACAAGAACGACGACAGCGCCTGGCTCGAGGGCATGGCCATCCGCGAGGCCCTCGGCAAACTGGACGAGCGGGAGCAGCTGATCCTCACCCTCCGCTTCTTCGAGGGCAAGACCCAGATGGAGGTGGCCCAGGAGATCGGCGTCTCCCAGGCCCAGGTGTCCCGGCTGGAGAAGGCGGCCCTCATGAGGCTGCGGAAATATATATGAGCTTCCGGCGCCCGCGTCCGCCCGGTGCCGGGCGCAGGGCCGCGGCGGCGTCCCTGCTCTTCCTGGCGGCGGCGCTGGTGGGCGCCCTCGGGCCCTTGAGCGTCGGGCGGGCGGCCGGGTCGGCCGTCACGTTCCACGTGGTGGCCAACAGCGACGCCCCCGGGGACCAGGCGCTCAAGCTGCGGGTGCGGGATGCGCTGGCGGAGGCGGTCTTCCCCCTCCTGGCGCCCGCGGCCAGCCCCGAAGAGGCCGAGGAGCTGGTGCGACGCCACCGCCGCGACATCCTCCGCGTGGCGCAGGCCGAGCTGCGCCGGGCCGGATCGGCCGCGCCCGTGCGCCTCGAGTTCGGCGCGCGCGGCGCGCGGCGCACCGTCCGGCTCGTGATCGGGGACGGGGCGGGCCACAACTGGTTCTGCGTGCTGTATCCCCCTCTCTGCCTCTCGGTGCGGGACGAAGGGGTCCCGGAGGCGGCCCGGCGCGCCTTCCGACTCGCTGTGGCCCCCTCCGCGGAGGGGGTGGTGAGCGCGGACGAGCTGCCTCTGGAAGTGCGTTCGGCCCTCCTGGACTGGTGGCGGTCCGCCCGGTCGCGGCTGGCCGCCCGCGGGCTCCTCGGCCTCGTCCCCCGCTGAACCGAGGCCCGGAGAGACCTGCCGCCTCCTCACTGGGCAAAGCACGGGCATGTCCAACACGGACCCGGGGGAGGAACGGGTGCGCCCCCGAGCACCTCGCCCGGGACTGGTCTTGGGGCGGTCGGCCTGGCCGTATACTCTTCTGGAAAGCGGGGGGAACGGGCCGTGATCAAGACGTCGGAGCTGCGCGTGCGCGACGTGATCAACGTCCTCGACGGGAGGCGGCTGGGCCAGGCCGTCGACCTGGAGGTCGACCTGGAGAAGGGCAGGGTGACGGCGCTGGTGGTGCCGGGACCGGCCCGCTTCTTCGGCCTCTTCGGCCGGGACAAGGACTTCGTCATCCCCTGGGAGAACATCGTAAGAATCGGAGTGGACGTGATTCTGGTGGAAGCGGAGTCCTCCACCGTCGTGCGGCCCGTGCGGGAGCGCGGGCAGGGTCTGATCCCCGGGTCCTGGCCGGGTGACCAGCCCCGTTGACGGTCCCGGCAGCTTTTTCCTGGCGCGAGGAGGCCGGGGTGCGGTATCTGGACCTGTCGCCCGCCCTGGGTGGGCGGGTGCGCGCCATCTTCAGCACGCGCCGGGGGGGCGTCAGCCCGGCGCCGTACGCCACCCTCAACCTGGGCGGGGGCGTGGGCGACGACCCCGGCCGGGTCGAGGAGAACTGGCGGCGCCTGGGCCGCGCGGCCGGCTTTCCCCCCGAGCTGGTCGTGAGGGGACGGCAGGTGCACGGCGCGGCGGTGCAAGTGGTCCGCCGCCGCGGCGGGCCACCGGGCGAGTGCGACGCCCTCGTGACGGCGGAGGCCGGTCCGGTGCTGGCCGTGCTGGCCGCCGACTGCGCGCCGATATATATCGTGAGCAGCGAGCGGCCGGCCGTGGCCCTGGTCCATGCCGGCTGGCGCGGGTGCCTGGCCGGCGTGGGGCCGGCCGCCGTGGCCGCCCTGGCGCGGGAGGCGGCGGTGCCGGCGTCCGGCCTGACCGCCGTCATCGGTCCCTCCATCGGCCCCTGCTGCTACCGGGTGGGGGAAGAGGTGGCGACCGCCTTCGCCCGCGCCTTCGGGGCCGCGGCGGTGCTGCGGCGCGACGGGGAGGTCCGCGTCGACCTCTGGGCGGCCAACCGCGCGGCGCTGGTGGCGGCGGGGATCGCGCCCCGGCAGGTGCTGGTCGTCGGCCTGTGCACCGCCTGTCACCGCGACCTGTTCTTCTCGCACCGGGCGGAGGGCGGTCGGACGGGGCGCATGGCGGCCCTCGCCTGGATTCCGGCGGAGTGAAGGGGGGCGGCAGGCTGGGCCTGGCGGAGAACCTGGAGGAGGTGCGGCGGCGGATCGCCGAGAGCGCCAGGCGCGCGGGGCGCGCCCCGGAGGCGGTGACCCTGGTGGCGGTGAGCAAGGGGCAGCCGCCGGAGCGGGTGCGGGAGGCGCTCGCCGCCGGCGTGCGCGCCCTGGGCGAGAACCGGGTCCAGGAGCTGCTCGCCAAGCAGGCGGCGGTCGGTCCCGGACCGGAGTGGCACTTCGTGGGACGGCTCCAGACCAACAAGGTGCGGGCCCTGCTGGCGAAGGCGCCCGTCCGCCTTATCCACTCCCTGGATCGCGCCGCTCTCGCCGAGGAACTGGACAGGCAGGCGCGCCGCCTGGGGAAGGTGCAGCCGGTCCTGATCCAGGTCAACGTCTCGCGGGAGGCGACCAAGGCGGGGTTGCGGCCGGAGGAACTGCTGCCTTTCCTGCGCTGGGTCGCCGGCCTGGCGGGCCTGGAGGTGCAGGGGTTGATGACCATGGCCCCGCCGGTGAGCGACCCGGAGGAGGCGCGCCCCGTCTTCCGCCGCCTGCGCGAGCTGTTCGAAGAGGCGCGGAGAGCAGGGATTGCCGGCGTGCGCATGGAACACCTCTCCATGGGCATGAGCGGCGACTATCCGGTCGCCGTCGAGGAGGGGGCGACGATCGTGCGCATCGGCACGGCGATCTTCGGGGAGGTGGGCGGAGATGGCCGGTGAGGCCGTCGTCCGGCGAGGTCTGTGGACGCGGGTGATGGCCTTCCTGGGGCTGGAGGAGGACGACGAGGGGTGGGAGGCCCCCGAGGCCGGCGACGCCGGCGCGCCTCAAGCGCGGAGGCTGGTCACGCTGCCCGGAGGGCGGGCGCGGCGTGCGCCGGCTCCGGCGGAGGCACCGCCGGCCACCCTGGCGCTCTACCAGCCGCGCGTCTTCGACGAGGCGCGGGAGGCGCTGGAGCGCCTGCGGCGGCGCTGCCCGGTGGTGGTCCAGCTCGACCGGGCGGACCGGGAGTCGGCCCAGCGCATCCTGGACTTCCTCTCCGGGGGCGTATACGCCCTCGAGGGGTCGATCTACGTGCTCGGGCCGGGCGTCTACCTGGCGGCGCCGGGCGGCGTCCGGGTGAGCGACCTGCGGGGTGAGGAGCCGTGAGGGCCGTCCTGGTTTCCGCCATCTCGATGTTTTTTTCGTTCCTCATCCTGGCCATCGTCGTCCGGGCCATCCTGACCTGGGTTCGGCCGCGGGTTTACAGCCGGTGGTACCACCAGCTCGAGCAGTTACTGGAGGCGGTGACGGAGCCGATCCTGGCCCCCATCCGGCGCTTCGTCCCCCCCGTGGGGCCCGGGATCGACTTCTCGCCCCTCGTGGCGGTGATCCTCCTGGACCTGGTCCGCGCCCTGCTGATCAGGTTCCTGTTCGTGATGGACTGACGCCTGAAGCCGGAGGGTGGGGAGAGTGCCGCTGACGCCGCTCGACATCCACAACAAGGAGTTCCGCAAGCGTTTCCGGGGCTACGACGAGCGGGAAGTGGACGAGTTCCTCGACGAGGTGGTCCGCGACTACGACAACCTGGGCAAGGAGAACGCCCAGCTGCGCGAGGAGGTCGAGGCGCTCAGGAGCAAGCTCGAGCAGTACCGGCGCCTGGAGGAGACGCTGCAGAACACGCTGGTGGTGGCCCAGGAGACGGCCGAGAACCTCAAGGAAAACGCGCGCAAGGAGGCGGAGCTGATCGTGCGCCAGGCCGAGCAGGAGGCGGAGCGGCTGATCCGCGCCGCCGAGGAGCGCGTGCGGGAGATCGAGCGGCGCCACGCCGAGCTGGAGCGCCAGTTCCGCCAGTTCCGGGCGCGCCTGCGCGGCCTCTTGATCGGCGAGCTGGAACTGCTGGACGCCGAGTGGGGGGAGACGGGCGCCGACCGCGAGCAGGCGCCCCGGGCCGGCGCGGCCGAGGCCGGTGGCGCCGCGGAGGAAGCCTAATTGGAGGTGAGGCCCGTTCCGGGCGGCGTCGCCTTCCGGGTGCGCGTGCAGCCGCGGGCCAGCCGCGACGAGGTGGTGGGGCCCGACGGCCCGGCCCTCAAGGTGCGGGTGGCGGTGCCGCCGGTGGAAGGGCGGGCCAACGAGGCCTGTCTGGCGCTCCTGGCGGAGCGGCTGGGGGTGCCCGTGAGCCGCCTGTCCGTCGTCTCCGGACACCGGGCCCGCGAGAAGGTGATCCGCGCCGAGGGAGTGGACGAGCAGGCGGTGCGCCGGGCGTTCGGTGTATAATTAGCCGCGAAGTGGACGGTGGCGCCCTTGTTAGATCTTGAGAAGACCCTGAACCTGCCCAGGACCGACTTCCCCATGCGCGCCAACCTGCCCGAGCGGGAACCGGAGATCCAGGCCAGGTGGGAGCGTCTGGACGTGTACGGACGGCTCCGCCGCCTGCGAGCGGGGCGGCCGCGCTTCATCCTCCACGACGGACCCCCCTACGCCAACGGCATGATCCACATCGGCACCGCCCTAAACAAGATCCTCAAGGACTTCGTCGTGCGCTTCGCCTCCATGCGCGGCTTCGACGCCCCCTTCGTCCCGGGCTGGGACACCCACGGCCTGCCCATCGAGCACCGGGCGATCCAGGAGCTCGGCCTGGACCGCAAGGCCATCAGCCCGGCGGAGCTGCGCGACCACTGCGCCGCGTTCGCCCGCAAGTACATCGAGATCATGACCGGCCAGTTCAAGCGCCTGGGGGTGCTGGGCGACTGGGACCATCCCTACGTCACCCTCGATCCGGCGTACGAGGCCCGGCAGATCGAGGTCTTCGGCGAGATGGCGCGGAGGGGCTACATCTACAAGGGTCTCAAGTCCGTGTACTGGTGCGCCACCTGCGAGACGGCCCTGGCCGAGGCGGAGGTGGAGTACCGCACCCGGCGCTCCCCCTCCATCTTCGTCGGCTTCGCGGTGGTGGACGGCGGGGACCGCCTTCCCGCTGGGGCGCGGGTCGTCATCTGGACCACCACGCCCTGGACGCTGCCCGGCAACGTGGCCGTCGCCCTGCGGGGCGACGGCGCCTACGTCCTGGTGAGGACCGGGCGCGGCGACCTGCTGCTGGCGGAGCCGCTGGCCGCCCGGGTGCTGGCCGCCTTGGGTCTGGAGGAGCGGGGCCGCTCCGGGCCCTGGCGGGGGGTAGAACTGGAGGGGGTCGTGTGCGCCCACCCCTTCCTGGAGCGGCGGGTGCCGCTCGTGCTCGCCGACTTCGTCAGCCTGGAGGAGGGGACCGGCTGCGTCCACATCGCCCCGGGCCACGGCCCCGAGGACTTCGAGCTGGGCCGCCGCTACGGGCTCCCGGTGCCGGTGCCGGTGGACGAGCGGGGCGTGCTCACGGCGGAGGCCGGTCCCTTCGCCGGGCTGACGCACCGGGACGCCAACCGGGAGATCCCCGCCGCGCTGGGGCGGTCGGGTCACCTGCTGGGTCAGGGGGAGATCGAGCACCAGTACGCCCACTGCTGGCGCTGCAAGGAGCCGGTCCTCTATCGGGCCACCGAGCAGTGGTTCGCGTCGGTGGACGGCTTCCGCCAGGAAGCCTTGGAGGCCATCGGCCGGGTGCGCTGGATCCCCGCCTGGGGCGAGACCCGCATCCGCAACATGGTGGCCGAGCGGGCCGACTGGTGCATTTCCCGGCAACGCGCCTGGGGCGTGCCGATCCCGGCCTTCTACTGCCAGGCGTGCGGCCGGCCCACCATCACCCCCGAGACCGTCAGGGCCGTGGCCGACCTCTTCCGCCGCGAGGGATCCAACTCCTGGTTCCTGCGCGAGGCGGCCGAGATCCTGCCGCCCGGCTTCCGGTGCCCGGCCTGCGGCGGGCAGTCGTTCCGCAAGGAGACCGACACCATGGACGTCTGGTTCGACTCCGGCTCCAGCCACGCGGCGGTGCTGGCGGAGCGGCCGGACCTGGGCTGGCCGGCCGACCTCTACCTCGAGGGGAGCGACCAGCACCGCGGCTGGTTCCAGTCCTCCCTGCTCACCGCGGTGGCGACCCGGGGGAGCGCCCCCTACCGCGCCGTGCTGACCCACGGCTTCGTGGTGGACGGCGAGGGCCGGAAGATGTCCAAGTCCCTGGGCAACGTGGTCGACCCGGCCGAGGTGATCCGGCAGTACGGCGCCGACATCCTCCGGTTGTGGGTCGCCTCGACCGACTACAGCGGCGACGTGCGCGTCTCCCCCGAGATCCTGAAGCAACTGGCGGAGGTCTACCGCAAGGTCCGCAACACCCTGCGCTTCCTGCTCGGCAACCTGTACGACTTCGATCCGGCACAACCCGGCGCCGTGCCTGAACGGCTCGCGGAGATAGACCGCTGGGCGCTGCGCCGCGCCGGCGAGGTGCTGGCCAGGTCTGCCCGCGCCTATGAGGAGTACCAGTACCACCTGGTCTTCCGGGCGCTGCACGACTTCTGCGTGAGCGACCTAAGCGCCTTCTACCTGGACGTGTTGAAGGACCGGTTGTACACCGCTGGCCCCTCCTCGCCGGCGCGGCGGTCGGCCCAGGCGGCCCTCTATGGGATCGCCCGCGTCCTCACGGCGGCCATGGCGCCCATCCTCCCCCACACGGCCGACGAAGCCTGGGGGCACCTTCCCAAGCTACCCGGCGACCCCGAGAGCGTGCACCTGCTCGACTGGCCGGAGCCGCCAGCGGGCGCCCTAGAAGACGACTTCCTCCCCGACTGGGAGGCGCTCCTGGGCGTGCGGGCCGACGTGACCCGGGCCCTCGAGGAGGCCAGGAACCGCGGCCTCCTCCGCGACTCGTTGGAGGCGGCGGTCACGCTCCATCCCTCGGCGGAGGCGGCCGCGGCCCTGGCGCGGCTGCAGGGGCGCTGGGAGCGCGAGGGCGCCTGGGAGGGGCTGGCGCACGTCTTCCGCGTCTCCCGGGCGGAGGTGGCCGCAGGCCCCGCACCGGCCGGAGCGCACCGGGGGGAGATGGCCGCCGTGGTGGTGAGGGCCGCGACCGGGCAGAAGTGTCCCCGCTGCTGGATAAGGTCGGAGACGGTCGGCCAGCATCCCCGCCACGCGGAGCTGTGCGCCCGCTGCGCCGCCACGGTCGCCGAGCACTTCGCGCACGTGGGCTAAACGCCCGGCGGCAGTGGCGCCTTCCGCCCCGCCCGTCAATGACGCTCGGGTCCGCCGGTGCGGCCGGGCACGACCGGCAACTCGCCCGGCTCGCCGGCGCGGCGGCGGCCGGGCGCCGACTCCGACTGGTGCTGCCGCGGCGCCTCCTCTTCCGCCGGCCGCCGGATCTCCGGGTCGGGCGCGCCCAGGCCGGGCGGGAACTCCAGGGCGAAGCCGGTGCGGGCGCCGCGCCCCCGTCTCGAGAAACGCCGCCGTCCTCTCATCGCGCCATCCCTCCGCTTCCTGTCGGAAAGCATTCACGGCGCCGCCACCCTTCATACCCGACCAAAATTGACAACGGGTGCGCTGCCGCCGGGCGCATAGACGGTTCATCAATTGCCGCGCATCTCGCGAGCGCCGACCGCGAGACTACTCGCAGGAGGTGGAATCATGGCCCGCAACGGCACCATCGCCGGTGTCAACCTCGACAGCCTGAAGTTCGAGGTCGCCGAGGAGCTGGCGCACTTCCCGAACCAGATCCAGGACGAGCGGCAGTTCCAGCAGGTGGTCGATAACTTCAAGTACGAGGTGGCCGAGGAGTTGGGCATCCCGCTCCGGCGGGGGTACAACGGCGACATCAAGGCGCGGGACGCCGGCCGGATCGGGGGCAAGATCGGGGGCAAGATCGGCGGGCAGATGGTCCGCCGCATGATCCAGTTCGCCGAGCAGCAGATGGCCAACGGCCAGCGCGTCTGACGTAGGGACCGGGGGCCGGCCCCTGGGGCCGGCCCCCGCCCCCGCAGCGTGCGAGCCGTTCTCAACGAGGTCAGTCGAGGCTCCGCTCGTACGCCACCACGTCGAGGATCTCCTGCTCCTTGAGCACCCCTTCCCAGGCCGGCATGCCCTTGTCCAGGCGCCCCTTGCGCACGGTCTGCAGGTGGTCGGCCTCGCTCAGCCGCTCCTTCACCGGCGGCTTCCCGTCGGCCGAGGCGAAGGCCGGTCCGATGAAGCCCTGCCCGCCCTTGCCGTCCGGGCCGTGGCAGCTGGCGCAGTTGGCGTCGTACACGGCCTTGCCCTTCGCGGCGTCGCCGGGCTGGGTGCCTTGCTGCTCCTGGCCTGCGGAGGCTTGGCCGGGTTGCTCCGCCGTCCCGGTCCCGGCGTTGCCGCCGCCGCAGCCGGCCAGGGCCAGGGTGAGGATCCCTACGCTCGCCAGCAACGCAAGCCTCACTCTCCTGTCACCCCCTCTCCGTCCCCTGCAAAAGGAAAGGGAGAACGCACGCGTCCTCCCACCCCACGATCCCGTCTCATTCGACGCCAGGGCCGAAAATCCTGTTTGACACGGGGAGAGGCATTCTGTATAGTGGCGCCGTGTCCGGCGAACGCGCGCGGGTCGAACGGCTGGTCGAGGAGGTGGCCGCGCCTCTGGCGGCCGAGGCCGGCTACGTGCTGGTCGAGGTCTCTTACGTCCGCGAGGCCGGGCGGCGCATTCTGCGGGTCATCCTCGACAAGCCGGGTGGCGTGACGCTCGCCGACTGCGAGCGTTTCAGCCGCCTCCTGGGCGACCGCCTGGACGTGCTCGATCCGATCCCGGAGAGCTACGCCTTGGAGGTGGCATCGCCGGGCCTGGGCCGGCCCCTCAAGCGGGAGCAGGACTTCATCCTCTTTCGCGGGCGGCGCGTCGAGATCCGCACCTACGCCCCCCCGGCGGGGGCGCCCCCGGGCAGGAACGTCCTCCGCGGCGAGCTCCTCGGCCTGGAGGACGGCAAGGTGGCCCTGCGGGACGACGAGGGCACCGTGTGGCGGCTGGCCCGCGAGGAGATCGCCCTGGCCCGCCTCGACCCCGGCTTCTAGGTCTTACAGTTAATGGCATTGCCCTTGTCAAGCCTCGCGGCGGCATGCTATATTGTTCTCGGCATGCCACCCCTGCCGGGTGGGTGCTTGCGTCCTTGGCTTGCGCGAGTGGGTTCGAGGGCGACCCACTTTTTTATCGCCCGGGCGGTTTGTCGAGGAGGTGCGCCTGGCCGATGGCGGTCCAATACGATCTGGTGGGCGCCTTGGAGGAGATCGAGCGCGAGCGGGGCATAGGCAAGGAAGCCCTGCTCGAGGCGGTGCAGGCCGCGCTCGTGTCGGCCTACAGGCGCCACTTCGGGACTGCGGAGAACGTCGTGGTGCGGCTGGATCGAGACAGCGGCGCCTTCCGCGTCTTCACCCAGAAGAAGGTGGTCGAGGAGGTCGCCGATCCCAACACCGAGATCTCCCTCGAGGAGGCGCGGCGCCTCCACCCCGGGTACGAGGTCGGGGACGTGGTGGAGCACGAGGTCGACATGCAGGTTTTCGGGCGCATCGCGGCGCAGACGGCCAAGCAGGTGGTCGTGCAGCGCATCCGCGAGGCGGAGCGGGACCTGATCTACGACGAGCTCTCCCAGAAGGAGGGCGACATCATCACCGGCCTCATCCATCGCGTGCAGGGGCGGCACGTGTTCGTCGACCTGGGTCGTCTCGAGGTGGTGCTGCCTCCGTCCGAACAGATCCCGGGCGAGTACTACCGGCCGGGCGAACGGATCAAGGTCTACCTGGTGGAGGTCAAGAAGACGAGCAAGGGGCCTCAGGTGACCGTCTCGCGGAGTCACCCCAACCTGGTGAGGCGCCTCTTCGAGCTGGAGGTCCCGGAGATCCACGAGGGCGTGGTGGAGATCATGGGCATCGCCCGGGAGGCCGGGGGGCGGACCAAGATCGCCGTCCGGTCGCGCGACGACAAGGTGGACCCGGTGGGCGCCTGCGTGGGCCAGCGGGGCATGCGCGTGCAGGCGGTCGTGAACGAGCTCCATGGCGAGAAGATCGACATCATCAAGTGGTCGGCCGAACCGGAGGAGTTCATCGCCAACGCCCTCAGCCCCGCCAGGGTCTCCGAGGTGGAGATCCTCGAGGAGGAGAAGACGGCGCGGGTGGTCGTCCCCGACAACCAGCTCTCGCTGGCCATCGGCCGGGCCGGGCAGAACGCCAGGCTGGCGGCCAAGCTGACGGGCTGGCGGATCGACATCCGCAGCGAGTCGCAGGTCACCGAGGAAGCCCTGCGGGCGGCCGTGCGTGGCGAGGGCACCGGTGAAGTCGACTTCCAGGCTCTCTTGAGGCGGCGCACCTACGGACGGGTGTCCGAGGTCTGGGAGCAGGCATGGGCGGAGGCCTTGCGCCGCGCCAGCCGCAAGGAGGAGCAGGAAGAGCAGGAAGAGCGGCCGGAGCTCGGCGAGTGAGCGACCATGGCCGGCACGCGGCGCATTCCCCAGCGTACCTGCATCGGCTGCAGAGAGGTGGCGGGCAAGCGCGGCCTGATCCGGGTGGTGCGGACCGCCGCCGGGGAGGTCGTCGTGGATCCGAGCGGCAAGAAGCCCGGCCGGGGCGCCTATGTTCACCCGGCGGCCGCCTGCGTGCAGGCGGCCCTCAGCGGCCAGCGGCTGGAGCGGGCCCTCAGGGTGAGCATCGCTCCCGCCGGGCGGGAACGGTTGCGGGTTGAGCTGGAGCACGCCGTAGCGCGGGCCGACTTGCTGGCGAAGCTGGCGGGCGGCGCCGCTCCGCCCGACCGGCAGGGCTGAGCGGCCAGATGGGGGTAGGTTTGATGGGCAAGCCTGTGCGGATCTATCAGTTGGCGCGGGAGTTGAACGTGGAGTCCAAAGAGATCCTCCGCGTGCTCCACGAAAAGATGAACATCGACATCAACAACCATATGAGCGCCATCAACGACCAGGTGGCCGCCAAGGTGCGCTACCTCTTGAAGGGGCAGGAGCCGGTGAAGCAGCGTCCAGCCCCGGCCCAGTCGGAGCCCGCGCCGGCGGCGGGCAGCGAGCCGAAGCCCGAGAGGCGGGAGCCGTCCGGCGAACGGCCGGTCCAGGCGCCGGCGGCGGCACCGTCCGCCCCCGGGCCCGCGTGGGGTCGGCACGGGATCTTCCCCGCACGGCCGCCTCAGGGCGACCGTGCCGGGGGCGGGCGCCCCGGCCCCGGCTACGGTGGCGGTCCGCGGGGCGACCGTGCCGGGGGCGGACGCCCCGGTCCCGGCTACGGGGGTGGCCCGCGGGGCGACCGTGCCGGGGGCGGACGCCCCGGTCCCGGCTACGGGGGTGGCCCGCGGGGCGACCGTCCCATGGGTGGGCGACCCGGTCCCGGTTACGGGGGTGGCCCGCGGGGCGACCGTCCCATGGGTGGGCGACCCGGTCCCGGTTACGGGGGTGGCCCGCGGGGCGACCGCCTCGGCGTTCCCCGTCCGGGCGGCCTGAGGGGCGATCGCTTCGGTCCCGGACGTCCCGGCCTCCCCCGCGGCGGTCCGGGCGGTCCCGGCCGTCCCGGGATGAGGCCGGCGGCGCCCGTCGCCACCCTGCCCCGGCCTGCCAAGCCGGCGGAGAAGCCCTGGGAGATCCGCAAGCGGGAGGGCGACCAGGACGAGACCTTCCTGAACAAGCTGCGCCGTGGCGGAGAGCAGCGGGGCGAGGTGCGCCCGGCCGTGGCCCAGATCACCCTGAGCGGCCCGCTCACCGTGGGTGAACTGGCAGAGCAGCTCAAGCTCAAGGCGAGCGACGTGATCACCAAGCTCATGAGCCTGGGCGTGCTGGCCACCATCAACCAGCAGCTGGACCTGGAGACGGCGATGGTGGTGGCCGAGGAGCTCGGCACCCGGGTGGAGATCCGGGAACCGGCCGAGGAACCGTCGGATGAGGAGCTCCTGGCGCGCGTCAAAGAGGAGGAGCGGGCCGAGCCGGAGCGGCTGCGGCCGCGGGCGCCGGTGGTGACGGTGCTCGGCCATGTCGACCACGGGAAGACGACGCTCCTGGACGCCATCCGCGAGACCAGGGTGGTGGCCACCGAAGCGGGCGGCATCACCCAGCACATCGGCGCCTCGGTGGTGAAGCGGAACGGCAAGCGCATCGTCTTCCTCGACACCCCGGGCCACGAGGCCTTCGCCGCCATGCGCGCCCGGGGCGCCAAGGTGACGGACGTGGCGGTGCTGGTGGTGGCGGCCGACGACGGCGTGATGCCGCAGACGGTCGAGGCCCTGAACCACGCGCGCGAGGCCGGCGTGCCCATCGTCGTCGCCGTGAACAAGATCGACAAGCCGGGGGCCAATCCGGAGCGGGTGAAGCAGCAACTGGCGGAGCACGGTCTCATCCCCGAGGAGTGGGGAGGCGACACGATCTACGTGCCCATCTCCGCCCTCAAGAAGACGGGGATCGACAACCTGCTGGACATGATCCAGCTGGTGGCCGAGGTTCAGGAGCTCAAGGCCAACCCGGAGCGGCCGGCGGTCGGGACGGTCATCGAGGCGCGCCTGGACAAGGGGCGCGGGCCGGTGGCCACGGTGCTGGTGCAGCACGGCACCCTGCGCCTGGGCGACGCCTTCGTGGCTGGCCTGGCGTTCGGCAAGGTGCGGGCGATGATGGACGACCGCGGCAACCCGCTGAAGGAGGCGGGCCCGGCGACGCCCGTGGAGGTCCTCGGCTTCGACGACGTGCCCCAGGCGGGCGACGTCTTCCGCGTGGTGGCGGACGAGAAGACGGCGCGCGGCATCGCCGAGGTGCGGCGCGCGCGCCAGCGCGAGAAGGAGATGGCGGCGCCCAAGGTCGTCAGCCTGAGCGACTTCTACGAGAAGGTCAAGGAAGGCGAGCTCAAGGAGCTCAAGGTCGTGCTCAAGGCGGACGTCCAGGGCTCGCTGGAGGCGCTGCGCGGCGCGCTCGAGAAGCTGCAGAACGAGGAGGCGCGCGTCTCCGTCATCCACGGCGGCGTCGGGGGCATCAGCGAGTCGGACGTCATGCTGGCGGCCGCGGCCAAGGCCATCATCATCGGCTTCAACGTCCGGCCTGACGCCCGCACCCGCGAGGTCGCGGAGCAGCAGCGGGTGGAGATCAGGACCTACCGGGTGATCTACGAGGCGATCCAGGAGGTGGAGCAGGCGCTCAAGGGCCTCCTGTCGCCGCGCTTCGAGGAGGTCGTCCTCGGGCGCGCCGAGGTGCGCCAGACCTTCCGCGTCTCGGGCGTGGGCACCGTCGCGGGCCTGTACGTCACCGAGGGCAAGGTGCAGCGCAACGCCAGGGCGCGCGTGATCCGCGACGGCACGGTGGTCCACGAGGGCGAGATCGCCTCGCTGCGCCGGTTCAAGGAGGACGTGCGCGAGGTGGCTGCCGGGACCGAGTGCGGCCTGGCGCTGGCGCGCTTCCAGGACGTCAAGGTCGGCGACGTGATCGAGGTCTTCGTGGAGCAGGAAGTGGAGCGCTGAAACCATGGCCCGGCAACGCAAGTTGCGGGTGCGGGAAGCGATCCGGGACGAGGTGGCCGACATCCTGCGCCGGGAACTGCGCGACCCGCGGGTGGGGTTCACCTCCGTCACGGACGTCGAGGTGAGCGACGACCTGCGCCACGCGCGGGTCTACGTGAGCGTCCTGGGCGGCGAGGAGGACCGCCGCCGGACCATCGAAGGGCTGGAGAAGGCGCGCGGCTTCATCCGCGCCTCGCTGGGGCAGCGGCTGCGCCTGAGGTACGTCCCGGACCTGGCCTTCGCCCTCGACCGCTCCCTGGAGGAGGGCCACCGGGTCGGCCTGTTGCTGGC
This sequence comes from Clostridiales bacterium, assembly GCA_037442985.1. Lineage (GTDB taxonomy): Bacteria > Bacillota > Sulfobacillia > DYIH01 > JBBIPI01 > JBBIPI01. The sequence goes on along the minus strand of JBBIPI010000016.1, from coordinate 1,209 downwards.
CCGGGCCCGCGCCGAGGCCAGCCCGCGGGTGGCCCTGGAGTTGGATCGGCGCGAGGTGGTCGCCTTCCTGCGCCAGCGGGAACGCTTCCTCATCCTCCTGCACGTGCGGCCGGATGGCGATAGCGTCGGCTCCAGCCTCGCCCTGGCCCTCGGCCTCCGCAAGCTGGGCAAGGCGGCGGTGGTCGTCCGCTCCGACGACCTGCCCCTCAACCTGCTCTTCCTCCCGGGTGTCGACCAGGTCGTCTCTTACGAAGAGTTGCTGCCGCTGCCGGATCGTTACGACGGCGCGGTGCTGATCGACTGCGGCGACCGGGAGCGGGTGGGGCCGGCGGCCCCGCTGCTGGAGCGGGCGGAGAAGGTCATCAACATCGATCACCACGTGTCCAACGGCCGCTTCGGCGACCTGAACTGCATCGACGTGGAGGCGGCGGCGGCCGGCGAGATCGTGCGCGCCATCCTGCGCGACCTGGGGGTCGAGCTCGACCCTGCCATCGCCACCGCCCTCTACACCGCGGTCGTCACCGACACAGGCTCCTTCCGCTACGAGAACACCTCGGCGGCCACCCACGAACTGGCGGCCGAGCTCCTCCGGCACGGGGTCGAGCCGGCGGAGGTGGCCCGTCGGATCTGGGAGGATAAGCCGCTCAGCTCGCTCCGCCTGCTGGAGCGGGCCCTCGGCTCCCTGCGGCTGGACGAGGGCGGCCGGGTGGCCTGGATGAGCCTCACCCGGGAAGACTTCGCCCGGGCCGGGGCGCGCCGGGACGAAAGCGAGGGCATCGTCAACTACGGCCGGTCCCTGGCCGGGGTGGAGGTTGCCATCCTGTTCCTGGAAGAGGGACCGGACGAGGTGAAGGTGAGCCTGCGCTCCCACCGGCGGGTGGACGTGAGCCGCGTGGCAGCCGCCTTCGGGGGGGGCGGGCATGCCCGGGCGGCCGGCTGCACGCTGCGGGTCCCCCTGGCCGAGGCGGAGGCGCGGGTGCTCGCCCTGGTGCGGGAAGCCCTGGCCGGGGCCGACGGGGGCGAATAGGCGCGTGGACGGCGTCCTCAACCTCCTGAAGCCGCCCGGCATGACCTCCCACGACGTGGTGGACTTCGTGCGGCGCACCCTCGGGCTCCGGCGGGTCGGCCACACCGGGACCCTGGACCCCGGGGCGGCGGGCGTCCTACCGGTCTGCCTGGGGCGCTCGACGCGCGTCAGCGAGTACCTCC
>JBBIPI010000015.1:0-19413 GCA_037442985.1 Clostridiales bacterium | reverse complement strand
GAGACCCGGTCCCGCAACGCCAGCAGGCCGGCGGTGATAATGTCCCCTGCCGGCACCAGGCCTATGCAGCGCGCGCGCCCGACCAGGCGGGCGCCGCGGTAGTCGGGGCGGACGCGCAGGCAGGAGCGGTCGCCCCCGCCCACCGCCACCTGCGCCGCCTCCAGGGCGGCCAGCAGCGCCCCGGCCGCCAGGGCCGTCGTGGCCGCCTCCCCGGTGCCGACCCGGACGTCGGCCTCCAGGGCGACCAGGCGCAGCCGGCGCGCCAGGGCTGCCCACGGCCTCCGGCGCAGGAAGGCCCGCCACCTGCGGGCATCGCCGCTGGCCACCACCAGCCGCCGCCCCCCGGGGCGCGCCTCCAGCTCCAGGCGCGGAGGGCAAAGGCCGTACCCCGCCAGCACCCAGGCGCGACGGCGGCGCAGCGCCAGGCGGCGCGGCCAACCCAACCCCACCTCCACCGCCACGACCGCCCCGCGCAGGCGCACGGCCGCCCATACCGGCACGGGCCGGAACCAGAGGAAGACCGCCAGCGCCACCGCCGTCCCCAGGAGCACCGCGACCACGGCCGGGGCGCTCACCCCCCGCGCCTAGCTTACCCCGGTGCGCGCCCGGACTCCCGCCGGCGCGCCTCAGGCGCCGCCCCCCAACCGCTCCGGGGGCGGCAGCTCCGAGAGGTCCCGGAGCCCGAAGTGCTCCAGGAACAGGGGGGTGGTCCCATATAGGAACGGCCGCCCGGGGGCCTCCTTGCGGCCGACGACGCGGATGAGCTGGCGCTCCAGGAGCTGGCGAATTATGTGATCGCACTGGACGCCCCGCACCTCTTCCACCTCCAGCCTGGTGACGGGCTGACGGTAGGCGATGACCGCCAGCGTCTCCAGCGCCGCCGGGGACAGCCGCGGGCGCCCCTCGGCCAGCAGGGCCTCGACCTGGGGGGCGAACCGCCGCTTGGTGAAGAGACGGTAGCCCCCTGCCACCTCGGCCAGCTCGATCCCGTGCTCCTCCCCCGCCAGGTGCTCCGCCAGCGCCGCCAGGGCGGCGCGCACCTCGCCCTCGGCGGCGCCGCACACCTCCACGAGGCGCCCCAGGGGCACGGGCTCGGGAGCCGCGAAGAGGAGGGCCTCGATCAGCGCCCGCAGTCCCGACCTCATGGCTCGTTCCGGCGCAGGGAGACGAAGATGGCCGCGAAGGCCCGCTCCTGGCGGACGCGCACCCGGCCGAGGCGGACGAGCTCGAGCAGGGCGAGGAAGGTGACCACCACCTGGCGGCGGGTCGTCTGCCCCTCGAAGAGGGCCGTGAACTCCACCTCTCCCTCGCTCTGCAGGCGGGCCAGCACGGCGTCCATGCAGGCCTCGACGGTGATCGCCTCGCGCGGGATCTCCTGGGGGGCCGCCGGTCGGGACTGCTCCCACACCCTCTGGAACGCCCGGACCAGGTCCTCCAGGGTCAGGCCCTCCAGCCCGGTGCCGGCCGCGGCTGCGTCGCCCCCGCCGCCCGGGAACCGGCCGGCCTGGAGCTCCTCGTACCGGCGCAGCAGTTCCGCCGCTTCCCGGAAGCTCCGGTACTCGCTCAGCCGGCCGGCCAACTCCTCGGCCGAACCGGGTGCGCCCTCCTCCTCTCCGGGCGGCGCCGCCCGGGTCCCCGGCTCAGGCGGCAGCAGCAGGCGCGCCCGCCGCTCCAAGAGCCGCACCCCTACGGACAGCAAGGCCACCGCCCGCTCCAGGTCGAGAGGGCCGTCGCCTCCCAGGGCGGCCACGGCCGAGGCCAGGGCCGGGTCCAGCGGCTCCTCCGGCTCCTCCCCCGCCAGGCGGCGCTCCAGGGCTGCCAGCGCCTCGTCGAAGGCCTCCATCCTCAGATGCCCACGGCCTCCCGCACCTCTCGCAGCGTGGCGGCGGCCACCCGGCGCGCCTGCCGGCTGCCCTCCTCCAGGATCTCCGCCACTTGCTCCGGCTGCTGCTCCAGCAGGCGCCGGCGCTCCCGGATGGGCGCCAGGGCGGCGTTCAGGCGGGCTGCCAGCTCCTTCTTGCAGGCCACGCACCCGATCCGCCCGGCGCGGCAGTCGGCCTCCACCTCCGCCAGGCGATCGGGGGAGTAGACGCGGTGGAAGGCGTAGACGGTGCAGACCTCAGGGTGGCCCGGGTCGTCCTTGTGGATCCGGGCCGGGTCGGTGATCATGGCCATCACCCGCTGGCGCACCTCCTCCTCGGAGGCGCCCAGGGCGATGTAGTTGTCGTAGCTCTTCGACATCTTGCGGCCGTCGATCCCGGGCAGGACCCTCGCCTCGGTGAGCAGCGCCTCCGGCTCGGGGAAGACGGGCCGGTAGAGGTGGTTGAAGCGGCGCACGATCTCCCGCGTGAGCTCGATATGCGGCAGCTGGTCCTGGCCCACCGGCACCCAGCGGGCCTTGTAGATGATGATGTCGGCCGCCTGCAGCACCGGGTAGCCGAGGAAGCCGTAGGTGGCGACCTCCCGCTCCTCCAGCTCCCGCAGCTGCTCCTTGTAGGTGGGCACCCGCTCCAGCCAGCCCAGGGGGGTGAGCATGGAGAGGATCAGGTGGAGCTCGGCGTGCTCGGGCACCCGGGACTGGACGAATATGGTGCACCGCTCCGGATCCAGCCCGGCGCTCAGGAAGTCGATGGCCAGCTCGCGGACGTTGTCCTTGAGGGCCGAGGTGTCCAGGTACATGGTGCTGAGGGCGTGCCAGTCGGCGATCATGAAGAAGCACCGGTAACGGTCCTGCAGCCGCACCCAGTTCTCCAGGGCCCCGTGGTAGTTGCCCAGGTGCAGCCGCCCGGCCGTGGGCCTCATGCCGCTCAGGACGATCTCTTTCGCCTCGCTCATCATCCCCCACCTTGTCCGGCGCCGGCCCGCGCCCCCGCGCCCCAGCCCCGTCCCGGGCTCAGAAGAAAGGTTGCCCCAACGCCGGCACGAGGTCGGCCATCGCCTCCAGGGCGGCCATGACCACGCCCACCAGCGGCCGGAGCACCATGCCCACCACGCCGCTCACGATGAGCAGGATCAGGATCAACCACCCGTACGTCTCCAGCGCCATCACGTCCACCCACCGCAGGGGCAAGAGGCCGCCCAGCACGCGGGAGCCGTCCAGCGGGGGCACGGGCAGGAGGTTGAAGACCCCCATCGCCACGTTGATCCAGGCGCCGATCCTCAGCATGGCTCCCACGGGGGAGAAGGGGTCCACCGGCAGCAGCCGGAGGGCGATCAGGAACAGCAGGGCCAGTAGGAAGTTGGCCAGGGGCCCCGCCAGGGCCACCAGGGCCATCCCCCGCCGAGGATCGGACAGGTTCAAGGGGTTCACCTGCACCGGCTTGGCCCAACCGAACCCTGCCGTCAGGAGGAGGAGGAAGCCCACGGGATCGATGTGGCGGATCGGGTTCAGGGAGAGCCTCCCGGTGTACCTGGGCGAGGGGTCGCCCAGGGAGTAGGCGACGTAGGCGTGGCCCAACTCGTGGAGGACGAACCCGCTCACCAGGCCCGGGAGCGTCAGCAGGATGCGCGTAGGATCCAGGAACACGGCGGGGATGTCCTCACGCGCCGGCACCCCGGGCGGCCAGGCGGGGCGGGACCCGGTCCTGGCGCACCAGGTCGGCGTAGGTCTCGCGCTCGATGATCACGTCCACCTCGGCGCCGTTGACCAGGACGGCGGCGGGGCGCGGGAAGCGGTTGTAGTTGCTCGCCATGCTGTAATGGTATGCGCCGGTGGTGAACACGGCGATCACGTCCCCGGGCCGCGGGTCGGCCAGCGCCACCTCCCTGATGAGGATGTCGCCGGACTCGCAGTAGCGCCCGACCAGCCGCACCGTCTCGAGCGGCGGCGCGTCCGCCCGGTTCGCCACCACCGCCGTGTACTCGGCCCCGTACAGGGCGGGACGGGGGTTGTCCGCCATGCCGCCGTCCACGGCCACGTAGGTGCGCACGCCGGGGATGCGCTTGACGGCGCCCACCGTGTAGAGGGTGTAGCCGGCCTCGGCGACGATGGCGCGCCCCGGCTCGACCGTGAGCGCGGGCACGGGCAGGCCGTACTCGCCGGCGCACCGGCGCAGCTCGGCCTGGATCTCGGCGATCACCTCGGCGACGGCCGGCGGCCGGTCCTCCGGCAGGTAGCGGACGCCGAACCCGCCCCCGACGTCCGCCTCGCGCAGCCAGGCGCCCGTGTCGCGGCGGATGGCGGCGGCCACCTCCATCAGCCGCCGGGCGGCGAGCCGATAGGGCTCGACCTCGAAGATCTGGGAGCCGATGTGGCAATGGAGCCCCACCAACTCCAGCCCGGGCGTCGCCAGGATCCGCCGCGCCGCCTCCAGGGCCTGGCCGGTGGCCACGTCGAAACCGAACTTGGAGTCCTGCTGTCCGGTGCTGATGTACTCGTGGGTGTGGGCCTCGATCCCGGGGGCGACCCTGATCAGCACGGGCTGCCGCCGGGCGCTCCCCTCCGTGAGCCCCGCCAGGAGGTCGATCTCGTGGAAGTTGTCCACGACGATGCGGCCGATCCCCACCTGCAGGGCGGTCCGCAACTCCGCCGGCGACTTGTCGTTCCCGTGGAAGACGATCCGCTCCGGCGGGAATCCGGCCGCCAGGGCCGTGTACAGCTCGCCTCCCGAGACCACGTCGAGGGCCAGGCCCTCCTCCTCGACGATGCGGACCATGGCCTTGCAGAGGAAGGCCTTGCCGGCGTAGGCTACGGTGCCGGCCTCGCCCACCGCCCGGCGGAACTCCCGGCAGCGGTCGCGGATCGCCGCCTCGTCGTAAACGTAAAGCGGGGTGCCGTGCTCCCGTGCGAGGCGCACCGCGTCGACCTGACCGATGAGCAGGTGCCCCTCCCCGTTGACCCGCACCGGCGGCCAGCCTGTCCGCACCGTGCCCGTCAGCGGCACCGCCTCACCTCCGCCACAGCAGACGCCCAGGCTGCCGTCCAAGTTAACACAGGCTGCGCCGCCCGGTCAACGCGCGCCCCTCGGCGCAGCGCAGCCGGCCGCGCGGACCCCCGCCGGGATCAGCGCCGGGCGCGCTCGCGCGGGCGCAGGATGGAGGGGCGGACGGCGATGGCCGGCTGGGGCTGGCGGAAGAGCACGTGCAGCAGCGCCGGCCCGTCGAAGGGGACGAGCGGCCAGAGGTACGGCACCCCGAAGGAGCGGGTCTGCAGGAGCAGGAGGAAGTTCAGCACCAGGCCGAGGAGGACGCCCGGCAGGCGCCAGATCCCGGCGATGACCAGCAGGAGGAGGCGCATGAGCCGCACCGCCGCCGCCAGCTCGTGGCTCGGGATGGCGAAGAAGCCCAGGGCGGAGAGCGCGACGTACAGCACCGCCTCGGGGGTGAAGAGGCCGACCCTGGTAGCCAGCTCCCCCAGCAGGATGGCGCCGATGATGCCCATGGAGGTGGCCAGGGCCGAGGGGGTGTGGATGAGGGCCATGCGGATGAGCTCCACCCCGAGCTCCCCGAAGATGAACTGGAGGAAAAGGGGCACCTCCGCCGGCTCCTTGGGGCCGATGAAGGACCAGCTCTTGGGCAGCAGGTCGTGGCTCAGGGCCAAGGCCACCCATAGGGGGGTTCCCACCCAGGCCAGCAGCACGGCCAGGAAGCGCACCAGGCGGAAGAAGACGCCGATGACCACGTCCTGGTGGAACTCCTCGGCGTGCTGGACGTGGTGGAAGAAGGTGACCGGGAGGATCATGGCCACCGGGGAGGTGTCCACGAGGAGCACCACGTGCCCCTCCAGGAGGTGGCTGGCCACCACGTCGGGCCGCTCGCTGTAACGCACCACGGGGAAGGGGTTCCACCACTTCCGCCGCCCGGTGAGGAACTCCTCCAGCGTCTTCTCGGCCATGGGCAGGCCGTCCACCCGGATCTGGCGGACGCGCTCGCGGATGTCGGCCACCAGGTGGGGGTTGGTCACGTCCTCGATGTAGAGCAGGGCCACGTCGGTGCGGGAGCGGCGGCCGACGGGGATCACCTCGGCGCGCAGCTTCGGGTCGCGCAGGCGCCGGCGCACCAGGGCGGTGTTGAAGAGCAGCGTCTCGGTGAAGCCGTCCCGCGGGCCGCGCAGCACCTTCTCCAGCTCGGGCTCCTCCGGCTGCCGCCCCGGGTAGACCCGCGCCTCGACGAGCACGCACTCTTCCTGCCCGTCCACGAACAGGGCGATGAACCCGGAGAGCACCCGCTCGATCACCAGGTCCAGGTCGTCGGTGGTGTCCGTCTCGATGTAGCCGATGCGCCGGGCGTCCAGCTTCTCGGCGGTGAGGGGGACGAGATCCTCCCGCCGGGTGCGCTGGAGGAAGTGGATCACCTCCGTCATCACCAGGGTGTTGACGAAGCCGTCGATGGCCAGGAGGAAGGCGTCCCGCCCGGCCACGGTCAGGTCCTTGACGATCACGTCGAAGCTGACGCCGAAGCCGAGCTCCCGCTCCACGGCCTCGCGGTTGTCCTCCAGGCGGCGCGAGATCGGTCGGCGCGGCGCGGTGCGAGCGCGCTCGGGCCTTCCCTCCCTCAACCTTTGGGATCGAAGAGCACGGCGAACAGGTACCCGAAGAGTACCGCCGCCGTCAGGCCCATGGCCGCCGCCTCCAGGCCGCCCCCCAGCAGACCCAGGGCCCCGTGGCGGCTGACGTCCACGATGATCCCCTGGACCAGGGTGTGGCCGAAGCCCGGGAGCGGCACGGTGGCGCCGGCGCCCCCGACCCTGACCAGCGGCTCGTAGAGGCCCAGGCCGCTGGCCAGGGCGCCGAGGGAGACGAAAAGCACCATGGTCGACGCCGGCTGGAGCCGGGCCACGTCCACCACCAGCTGGGCCAGCACGCAGAGGGCGCCGCCCACGAGGAAGGCCAGGAGGAAGGCCGTCAGCAGCTGCACCGTCTCACCGACCCGCCCCCTCGATGGCCACGGCGTAGGCCACGCAGGGGATGCTCTCGCCCTGCTGGTACGAGGTCGGGCTGAACATGGCACCCGTCGACACCAGCAGCACTCGGCCCAGTTGCCCGCCGGCGAGGAGGGGGAACAGGTCGGCGTTGAAGGTGAGCGCCGAGCAGGCGCAACCGCTGCCGCCGGCGTGCACGTCCTGCTGGGGGCCGTACAGCCTGAGCCCGCAGTCGTCGAAGACCGGAGTCACGTCGAAGCCGGCCTCGCGGATCAGCTCCTCCGCCATGGGTTTGCCGACCCGCCCCAGGTCGCCGGTGATGATCAGGTCGTAGTCCTCGGGCGTCCGGCCGCAGTCGCGCAGGTGCTGCACGATGGTGTCGGCAGCGGCGGGCGCCATGGCCGCCCCCAGGTCGTAGGGGTCCTTGAACCCGACGTCGATCAGCCGGCTCGGGGTGGCGTGGGTGACCCGCGGCCCCCGTCCCTCGTAAGCCAGCACGGCCGCGCCCGCGCCGGTCGCCGTCCAGGTGGCGGTGGGCGGCCGCTGCACCCCGAACTCCGTCGGGTAGCGGAACTGGCGCTCGGCGCTCAGGTGGTGGCTGGAGGCGGCCACCACCGTCCGGTCCACGTAGCCCCCGTCGAGGAGGGCGGCGGCCAGGGTCAGCCCCTCCGTCCAGCAGGCGCAGGCGCCGTAGATGCCGAAGAAGGGGATGTCCAGGCCGCGGGCGCCGAAGGTCGAGGCCAGGAGTTGGTTGAGTAGGTCGCCGGAGATGAGGAGGTCCACGTCCGACTCGGTGACCCTCGCCTTGGCCAGGGCGGCGCGGATGGCTTTCTCAAGGATCTTGGCCTCGGCCTGCTCCCAGCTCTTCTGGCCCAGGAGTTGGTCGGGGAGCACCTCGTCGAACTTCCCCCCCAGCGGCCCCCGCCCCTCCATCGGTCCCGCCACCGCCGCCACCGACAGGATGACCGGAGGGTTGCGAAAGGCCCAGGTGCGCTCCCCGAGCCGCCGGCCCGCCCGCAGGGCCGCCGCCGTCGCCGTCCCGCCCGTCAAGGCTCTCCCCTCAGCGCGGCCCATAAAGGAGGTAGTGGACGAGGCCCATGGCGAAGGAGGTCACCAACCCGTAGACGATCACCGGCCCGGCGACCACGAACATCTTGGCCCCCACGCCCATCACCCAGCCCTCGCGCTTGAACTCCATGGCCGGCGAGACGATGGCGTTGGCGAAGCCGGTGATGGGCAGGGCCGCGCCCATGCCGCCGAACTTCCCGATCCGGTCGTAGACCCCCAGCCCCGTGAGCAGCGCTCCGAGGAAGATCATCACCGCCGCCGTGGGCGCCGCGGCGCGGTCGGGCGACATGCCCTGAGCCATGAAGAACTGCCGCACCGCCTCGCCCACCATGGAGATGGTCCCGCCGGTGACAAAGGCCGCCAGGACGTTACGCCCCACCGGCCGCGGCGGGGCGTAACGCTTCTGCAACGCCTGGTACTTCCGCTGTTCGGACCGGCTGACCCTGACCATGGCGTGGCCGGCTCACCGGGCTCCGGGACGGTCGGGCTCCACCGCGAAGGCCACCTTGACGTTCGCCTTGTACTCGGTGATGCGGCCGTCCCGCACGTTCGCCGTCATGTTGGCCACTTCCACCCCGGTGATGTTGCGGACGGTGCGCGCCGCCTCGGCCACCGCCTGCTGCACCGCGTCCGTCCAATCCTTCGTCGACTCGCCCACCAGTTCCAGGACCTTGATGACGGTCACCGCGCTCCCTCCTCGGATGCCTGCTGTGAGGCGACCGCGACGGCCGCCGCGGCCGGTGACGGCCAGTGGACCAGCCTCGCCCGGGCGGGTGGCTGCCGCCCGGACCAGAGGAACCAGCCCAGCCAGGCGGTGCCAGCGGCCAGCGCCACCGCCACCAGCAACGTCAACACGCGGACCCGCGCTCGCGACATGCGCCCACCCGCCCCCGCCGCGCCCGGCCGGGGGCAAGCAATAGTCTGTTCACGACGTTGGGAAAACATCCGACCACCGGGGCCCCCGAGGCGAGCCTGCCACCTGGAACTTGATAACCGTACTTCTCCTTACGTACAATGGATGCCGGAAAGATATATCCGATAGGCCCCGTCAGTGAAAAAAGGAGGAGTGACCCTTGTCGCACCGCTTGGAAATCCGTCTCAACGACCAGTACCGCCGCAAGTTGGAGGCCGTCCTGGCGGCACGGCGCGCGCCCGCTGCGGCGGTGTTAAGGGAGATGATCGACAGGATGTATGAAGACATCTGCCGCGAGGAGAGGCAGAGGGCGGCCTTGGAGCTCGGGCAACTCGCCGTCGAGGACGTGCCGGACCCGGAGACCCTTTGCCGCCAGCTGGACCGGACCTATGAACCCACCCATATTCGTTGACACCAACGTTCCCATCTATGCAGCCGGACGCCCCCACTACCTGAAGGCGGCCTGCACCCGCGTCCTTCTGCTCATCAGCCGGCGGCCGGAGGCGTTTGTCACCGACGCCGAGGTCTTTCAGGAACTCCTCCACCGATACCGGTCCCTGGGTGTGTGGCCGCAGGGGAAAACGGTCTTAGAACGATTCGCGGTCCTCATGCGCGACCGCGTGGAGCCCGTGCGCCTGGAGGACGTGCTGCACGCCGGCCGGTTGGCCGACACCCACGCTGACCTGAGCGCCCGCGACCTCCTTCATCTCGCCGTCATGGACCGAATCGGCTCGGCGGTCATCGTGTCGGCGGACCGGGACTTCGACCGCGTGGGGCACGTCCAGCGCCTCGACCCTATGGACGTCGGCACCTGGGAGAAGGAGATCCGGGTCCAGGCCGAGACCGACCCGTAACGCACGCCCTGCCAGAAGAGTGCTACCCTTCCTCGCCCACCTCCCCTCCCGGCTCAACCCTGCTGGAGGGAAGCGCCGGTCCGGCCTCCCTCACAGCAGCCGCTCGCGCAGGAGCGCCAGGGCGCGCTGCTCAAGGCGCGACACCTGGGCCTGGGAGACGCCCAGGAGGGCGCCGGTCTCCTGCTGGGTGCGGTCGAGGAAGTAGCGCAGCTCGATGACGCGGCGCTCCCGGTCGGGGAGGGCAGACAGCGCCTCGCGGAGGAGCACCCGCTCCTCCCACGCGTCCGGGGCGTCTGCTGGGGCCGCCTGGAGGGAGAGCGGCCCGGAGGCGGCCTCGAGCACCACGGCCAGGTCTGCGGCGTCCACTCCCAGGGAGGCGGCCAGCTCCTGCATGGACGGTTGGCGGCCGAGGCAGGCGCGCAGCTCGTCCGCGGCCCGACGCGCACGTACCGCCAGGGCGCGCGCCCCCCGCCCCACCTTGACCGGCCCGTCGGCGCGCAGGAAGGCGCGGATCTCGCCCAGGATCACGGGGACGGCGTAGGTGGAGAAGCGCGCGCCGGCGGCGGGGTCGAAGCGGTCGACCGCCTTGACCAGGCCCAGGCAGCCGACCTGGAACAGGTCCTCCTCGTCCGGTCCCGTCGCCCGGAAGCGCCGGACCAGGTGCCGGACCAGGTTCAGGTTGGCCGCCACGGCGGCGGCGCGGGCCTCGGCGTCTCCGGCGCGCGCGCGGGCCAGGAGGCCGGCCAGGTCCTCCCCCATCCCTAGTCAGCCGCTTCCCGCCCGGCTCCCCCGGCCGCGGGTCCGCCGCCGCGCGCTGGCGTCCCGCCCCCGGCGGACTCCTCGGACCGGCAGACCTTCCACATGCGGACGCGCGTGCCCCGGCCCGGCCCGGAGTCGATCTCGATCCCGTCCATGAACGACTCCATGAAGCTGAAGCCCAGGCCCATGCGCTCGGGGTCGCTGGACCAGGCCGGCTGCCGGGCCCGCTCCACGTCGTCGATGCCGCGCCCGTAGTCCTCGACGACCACCTCGAGGGTGCGGCCCTCGCGGCGGGCCACGATGCGCACCCGGCCGGGCTGGCCGTCGTAGGCGTGGACCACGCAGTTGGTGACGGCCTCGGAGACGGCCACCTTGATCTCTTCCAGCTCGGCGAGGGTGAAGTCGAGCTGCCCGGCGAAAGCCGCCACCGCGACGCGCGCCAGGCCGACGTTCTCCGGGAGGCTGGGGAACTCGAGGAGGAGCTCGTTCTGCGGATGCACCGCCGACCCTCCTTACCCGGCCAAGGCCTTCTGCTCCGACGGGTAGACGGGGATGATCTTCCGGATGCCCGCCATGTCCAGCACCGCCTGCACGTGCGGCTGCGGCGCCACGATGGCCATGCGCCCCTGCCGCTGGGCCAGGCTGCGGTAGCGGCCCAGGATGGCGCCCAGGCCCGAGCTGTCCAGGAAGGACACCTTCTTGAGGTTGAGTATGAGGCGCTGACAGCGGTGGCGGTCCAGGGCCTCCTCGGCCCGCCTGCGGAAGAGATCGGCGGTGTTCAGGTCCAGCTCCCCGCTGAGGCGGAGGACAAGCCACCCGGCGATGAACTCTTCCTCCACCCGCACCAGCGCGACCCCCTCAGGGATCCCGCCGCCCAGCCGTCGCTCGCGGCCGGGTGCCGGCGGCCCCGAGGTATACTACGTCGTCACTGTGCCTTTTCCTGCCAGCCCCGCGGGCCGCACCGCCTCCGGCCCGCCCAGCACCACCTCCACCCGGTGCAGCCGGCCGTCGGCGAAGGCGGGGATCAGGTTGGCGTCGGGGCCCACTCGCAACCGGCCGTCGACGCGCACCTCCCGCACCCCCGCCACCACGTGCTCCGGGTTGGCGACGCTGATGTCGTAGGTCGCGCCCCGGAAGCGGCGGCGCACGCGGAAGCCGCTCCAGGCGCTGGGGATCACCGGATCGACGCGCAGGCCGCCGAGCTCCGGGCGCACGCCCAGGATCCAGTCCAGGCAGGCGCGGAACATCCAGGCGGCCGTCCCCGTCATCCAGGCGAACTCGCCCTGCCCGTAGAAGGGCGAGTCCGGACCATGCACGTACTCCGAGTACACATAGGGCTCGGCCTTGTACAGGTCGGGATGGCGCCCGCGGGTGAGGAACGAGGAACGTTTCCACAATTCGTAGGCCCGCTCGCGCCTCAGGATGGCCTCGGCGATGATGCACCAGCTCACCGGGTGGTTGAAGATGCTGCCGTTCTCTTTTACCCCGGGGACGAACATGGTGATGATGCCCAGGTGGTCGTCCATCTCCCTGTAGGCCGGCAGGAAGATGCAGGGCCCGTAGGGCGTGTCCAGGTGGTCCCGCACGGCGTCCAGGCACCGGTAGGCCCGCTCGCCCCGGGCGACCCCCGACAGGACCGCCCAGCTCTGCGCGTTGAGGTAGATCCGGCCATAGCGGTTCTGCCGGCTGCCGAACACCTCCCCGTGGTCGGTGGTGCCCCGGATGTACCACTCCCCGTCCCAGCAGAGCTGGTTGATGCGCCCGGCCAGCTCGGCGTAGGCCTCCTCGTAAGTGCGGGCCTGCTCCTCGTCCCCGCGCGCCCGGCACAGCTCGGCCACGTCCCGGAGCATCCAGCAGAGGAACTCGGCCGTCATCACGCTCTCGCCCCGGCCCTCGATGCCCACCTGGTCCAGGCCGTCGTTCCAGTCCGCTTCGCCCATGAGGGTGAGCCCGCGCTCGCTGCGCCGCCCCAGGGTGAAGGCCAGCGAGCGCTTGAGGTGGTCGTAGACGGTGCCCTCGCCGCCGTCGTAGAAGGGGACCACCTCGTCCAGGAAGCCCAGGTCGCCCGTCTCCCGGACGTAGGCGATGGTCGCCAGCACCGGCCAGAGGGCGTCGTCCGAATGGCCGGTGCGCGGGCCCAGGTCGGTGATGGGATCCCAGTTGTGGAGCGTGCCGCCGTCGCGGAACTGATGGCGCCACATGGTGACCACCTTGCGCCGCGCCCACTCCGGCTCGATGGGGAGCACCCCCAGTAGGTCCTGGGAGCTGTCGCGGAAGCCCACGATGGAGCCGCCGCCGATGTAATAGGAGGCCATGCGCGACCAGTTGAAGGTCACCCAGCACTGGTACTTGTTCCATATGTTCACTGAGATGTTGAAGTCCGGGTCGGGGGTGTCCACCCACACCCGGCCCAGGTAGTCGTCCCACCACGCCCGCAGCCGGGCCAGCTCCGCCTCGGCTGCCGCCGGCGAACGATACTTCTCGGCCAGCCGGGCCGCCTCGTCCCGGACCGGGACGGCGCCCACCACCACCGTGAAGGCGTGCTCGCCCCCCGGGGGGAGTTCCACCCGGCCGTGGAAGGCGGCGACGCAGTCCTGGCCGTCGGCGAGGGAGTTGCCGCACCGTCCCGCTTCGACGGCCACCGGGTTCGCCAGGCTGCGGTAGATGCCGACGAACCGCTCCCGCAGGCCGTCGAAGGAGACGACGGGAAAGCCCACCGCCTTGAAGGCGAGCAGGGGCCAGGGCAGGTGCGGTTTCGCCGGCCCGTGGCCGACGTTCCAGAGGCGCATGCCGGCCACGATCATCCCGTCCTGGCAGGTCACCGTCTTGAACAGGTTGGCGAAGCTCGTCTCCAGCAGGTCGAACCCGAAGCTGCCCAGCCCCCACTCGAGGTAGGTGAAGAAGGAGAGGCGGCGCGGCCGCCCGCTCCGGTTGACCAGGCGCACCAGCCACACCTCGACCGGGTCGTCCAGGGGGACGAAGAAGGTGATCTCTCCGGCGATCCCGTCGTTGACGGAGCGGATCGCCGTGTAGCCCTGGCCGTGGCGCGCCTCCCAGGCCTCGTAGGGCGCCTGCACCGGCTGCCAGTTCACGCTCCAGACCCGCCCGCTGTCCTCGTCGCGGACGTACACGTAGCGTCCGGGCCGGTCCTCCAGGATCATGCCTACCGGATGGGCGCGCGTCAGCCGGTTGTAGCCGGAGCTGGACAGGAAGGAGTAGCCGCCTCCCGTGTGGGAGACGAGGGCGCAGTACCGGCCGTTGGTGAGGTAGTTGGCCCAGGGGCGGGGCGTCAGGGGGGTCGAGATGACGAACTCCCGGCCGTCAGGGGAGAAGGTGCCGTACTTCAACGCCGGTTCACCTGGCTAGCGCCTCAGCGGCGGTAGCCGGGCAGCGGATCGAGCGGGTCGTCCGTCTCGCCCGGGTCGCCGCCGAACAGGGAGAGCTGGTTGACGACCGACCTCACCCCCGGCAGGTGGCTCACCAGGGCCTGGGCCAGGACCCCGTGCTCCGGGGTGTCCACCTTGCCCCGCAGGTAGACGACGCCGTCCCGGCAGACGACCCGGATGGGACAGTGGCCGAGGGCCGGCAGCTCGTGGATAAGACCGTAGATGCTCTGGGAGAGGAACTCGTCGCGCGTCTCCACCAGCCCCACCTCCAGCAGTAGGGTGTCACACCGGCGCCGGTCGTATTTGCGCGCGGCCGTACTCGTCCTGGAGGCGGACCACGTCCTCCACCTCCGGCGTGGAGACCTCCAGCACTTCCATGTCGCTCTCGGCGACGATTTTATGCACCGTGCCCGGCGGAATGGTCACGGCCAGGCCCTCGCTGACCGGGATCACCCGGTCGCCCAGGAGGAGCGTGCCGGTGCCGCGGCGGAAGAGGAGCGACTCCAGCTTCACCCTATGGTATTGCAGGCTCAAGGAGTGACCGGCCCGCACCTCGAGGATCTTGCCGACGTACCGGTCGGTGACCGCCCACCACAGCTCCCGGCCCCAGGGCTTCTCCACCGTCCGCACGGGCGTCAACCCTCCCCGCCGCCGGCGGCCCGCTCCAGCTCCCGGGCGCGCAGCTCCTGCACCGTCAGCCGCGCGAGCAGGTAGGCCAGCAGCGACTCAGCCCCCTGGTTCAGGTTGGGGCCGTCGGGCGTGAGGCCGTCGTAGCAACCGCCCGTGCTGGGCTCGTAGAGCGGGCAGCCGAGGGCGTTTCGCCCCAGGAACCAGGCGAAGCACTCCTCGGCCAGCCGCCGGTGCTCCTCCCTGCCGGTGACCTGGTACGCCGCCGCGTGCGCCAGGACGAGCAGGCCCGCGTCCTCCGGCTGCTCGTCGAAGTCGGCCCGGGCGCCGCCCCGCCGGAACCACCCCCGGTTACCGATGAGGCGCAGCGTCCCGTCGCGGAAGTGGCACTCGCTGAGGAAGGCCAGGCTTTCGGCGGCCACGCGCAGGAACGCCCGGCGGCCCGTCGCCTGGTAGGCGCGGAAGAGGGCCAGGGGCAGCACGCCGTTGCTGTACGTCAGCACGTCCTCGAACCAGTACCACCCGGGGCCGGCCGCCCGCCGGTACTGGCGCACCAGAGCCTCGGCCAGGCGCACCGTCAGGGCGCGCACGGCCGTCCGTCCCGGCTCGGCCTCCAGCCAGGCGGTGAGCCCCAGCAGGGCGAAGGAGCGGGCGCGGGGGGCGCGCAGGCGCGCCACCGCGGGGAGGGCCCGCTCCAGCATCCTCCTGGCGTTCGGTTCCAGGTGGGGGTGGCCCGCCGCCACCGCCACCCCGCACGCCCAGAGGGCGCGGCCGCTGGCGTCCTCCGACCCGACCTCCTCCAGGAAGCGGCGGGTGTAGTCCATGAAATTGCGGAAGCGGCCGTCGGGGTTCTGGGCGTGCCACAGGAAGGACAGGTAGCGCTCGGCCAGGGCAGGCGCCGCCTGGTGCCCCCCGAGCTCGCACACCCTGAGGGCGACGATGAGGGCCCGGGCGTTGTCGTCCGTCGTGTAGCCGGTGGCCCGGTCAGGCAGGGCGTAGGCGGCGTGCTGGATGATGCCCGTGCAGTCGGTCATCCGCAGCAGGTGGTCCAGCTTCAGCTCGGGCAGGGCCAGGGCAGCCACCGCGCTCACCCCGCCTGGCCCGGGCCGCGGCGGCGGGGCGCTCGCTCCGCCTGCAGGGGCAGCCTGCGCCGCCGGGGGCACGGGAGGGCGACGGGTCCGGTCCCCGCCGTCTCCAGGAAGAGCCGCGCGTACTGCTGCGCCACCCGGGCCCAGCTCAAGTCCCAGCCGCGCGCCGCGGCCCGTCCCTCCAGCAGGGCGCGCAGGGACGGGGAGGCGATCAGCCGCCGCAGGCTGCTGGCCAGGGCGCCCGCGTCGCGGAAGGGGACCAGGATGCCGGTCCCGTCGCCCAGCATCTCCTCCGCGTAGATATAGGGCGTGGACACGATGGCCTTGCCCAGGGCCAGGGCGTAGGCCAGCGTGCCGCTGGTGATCTGCTCCCTCCCCAGGTAGGGGGTCACGTAGATGTCCGACGAGGCCAGGTACTCCACCAGCTCCTGCTGGGACAGGTAGGCGTCCACGAAGCGGACGTGGTCCCGGAGCCCCAGGCGCTCCACCAGCTCCAGCAGATGGTCCCGGTACACCTCGCCCATGTAGCGCTTGACCCCGGGGTGGGTCTGGCCGAGGACCAGGTAAAGCGTCTCGGGATGGGCCGCGACGACGTCCGGTAGCGCCTGCAGGGCGTACTCGATGCCCTTGCCCGGGTTGATGAGGCCCAGGGTGCAGAGGACGACGCGCCCCTCCAGGCCGAGCCGGCGGCGGAGCTCCCCCCTCGGCGTCGCCGGCGGCAGGGGGGCGCCGTGCGGGATGTGCACGATCCTCTCCCGGGGCACGCCGTAGACTTCCTCCAAGAGGTCGACGGCGCGCCGGGCCATGACCACCACCACGGCGCTGCGCTCCGCCAGTCGCCGCACGATCCGCACCTTGCGCTCGTCCGGGCGGCTCAGCACCGTGTGGAGCGTGGTGACGAGGGGCGCCCGCAGCCGCTCGACCAGCTCCAGGACCCACTCGCCGTCCCGACCGCCGAAGATCCCGTACTCGTGCTGGAGGTTGACCACGTCCGGTCCGAGGCCGTTGATCTCCTCGGCCGCGGCCGCGTAGTCGGCCCGCCGGTCCTGGGCGATCTCCCTCAGGACGTGGGCGTCATATGCATATTCTCCGGGCGCGTCGCTGAGGGCGGCCACGGACGCCGTCTCCAAGAGGCCGGTCGCCTCGCTCGCCTCGAGGAGGTCACGGGTAAACGTGGCCAGCCCGCACCGGCGCGGCGGGTACGTGCTGACGAAGACCACCCTCGGTTTTCGTGCCTGGCTCATGGTTCCTCCTCTCGCCGTCCTGAAGGCCGGGGGATTCCTCGATGAATAATATAACTGGTGGCCGCCTGGCAACCGAATCTCCCGAGTCCTGGGCGGTGTTCAGCCGTGTTTCGAATGTATCGTTTGCCGGACCGGGCTGGACAATGCCTGGCGAAGAAGCCGACATGATCCAGGGACTGGGGCTGATCGGCTGTGGTCGTTTCGCCCGCTTCGTCCTGGGCAGCCTGGCCGTCCTCCCCGAGGTGGAGCTGAGAGCCCTGGCGAGCCGGAGCGAGGAGGGCCTGGCCGCCGCCTGGCGCGCCTGGGCTGCGGCGCGCGGCGAGGCCGGGGCGCCAGAGCCGCCACGCACTTACCAGGACTGGCGCCACCTCCTCGACGACCCCTCGGTAGCGGTGGTGCTGGTCACGACCCCGCCCCACCTGCACGCCCCCATCACGCGGGCGGCCCTGGAGGCGGGCAAGCACGTCCTGGTGGAGAAGCCGGGGGCGCTTGACCCGCGCGACCTGGAACGAGCCGACGCCCTGGCCCGCCAGCGGAATCTAGCAGCTGCGCCCAACTTCGTCATGCGCTGGAACCCGCTCTGGCGCCTTGTGGCCGCCGCGGCCCGCACCGGCCTCCTGGGCCGGCTGGAGCGGGCGGCGGTGGAGAACCACGCCCACGGCGACCTGCCCCTGGACCACTGGTTCTGGGACCCGGCCCGTAGCGGGGGCATCTTCGTCGAGCACGGGGTCCACTTCTTCGACCTCCTCACCTGGCTGGCGGGCGCGCCCCGCACCGTGCGGGCGACCGCCCTGCCCAACCCGGCCGGCGCGGCCCTCGCCCCGGACCGCGTGCTGGCGGCCGTGATCCACGGCGACCCCGCGGGGGAGGACGGGGAATCGCTCGTCACCTACTACCACGCCTTCACCCGCCCCGCCGGCCTGGCCGCGACCCACGTCGACCTGACCTGCGACCGGGGGGAGGTCCGGGTGCGCGGCTGGACGGCCCACGAGCTGGACGCCACCCTTTACCTCACCGACGAGGAGGCGGCGCTGCTCCGCGACCTGGTCGCCTCCGCCCTGCCGCCCGGCGCCGAGGTCCGCCTGGAGACCGAGGAGGAGTTCTCGCCCCACCGGCGGACCTTCGTCTCCCGGCGGCGCCCCTTCCGGGCCGACCGCCGCGTGCGGCTCCGCGTGAGCCTGGGCGACCCGGAGGCCGTCTACGCGGAGTGCGTGCGCGCCGGCTTCCGCGCCCTCCTGCGGCGCGCCGGCGCTCCCGCCTTTACGCGCCGCCTTGCGGGCGCTAAGGCCTCGGAACCCCGAGGAGGACCGCCCATGCCCGAGGATCGCCCCGTCCCGCCCAACAGCTATCGCACCGGCCCCGACGAGCACGGGCGCTTCGGCGCCTTCGGCGGGCGCTTCGTCTCCGAGACGCTGATGCCCCTGATCCTCGAGCTGGAGGCCGAATATGCCCGTGCCAAGGCCGATCCCGCCTTCGCGGCCGAAATGGAGGATCTCTGGGAACATTATGTGGGCCGGCCCTCGCCGCTCTATTTCGCGCCGCGCCTGACGGAGCGGCTCGGGGGCGCGAAGATCTATCTCAAGCGCGACGAGCTGAACCATACCGGTGCGCACAAGATCAACAATGTGCTGGGGCAGATCCTGCTGGCCCGGCGCATGGGCAAGACGCGCATCATCGCCGAGACGGGGGCCGGCCAGCACGGCGTGGCGACCGCCACGGTCTGCGCCCGCTTCGGGCTGAAATGCGTGGTCTACATGGGGGCGCATGATGTCGAACGGCAGGCGCCGAATGTCTTCCGCATGCGCCTTCTGGGGGCCGAGGTGGTTCCCGTCACCTCCGGCCGCGGCACGCTCAAGGACGCGATGAACGACGCGCTGCGCGACTGGGTGACCAATGTGCGCGACACCTTCTACTGCATCGGCACGGTGGCGGGCCCGCACCCCTACCCGGCAATGGTGCGCGACTTCCAGTCGATCATCGGGCGCGAGGTGCGCTGGCAGATGGAGCGCGCCGAAGGGCGCCTGCCGGACACGATCATCGCCGCGATCGGGGGCGGGTCGAATGCGATGGGGCTGTTCTACCCGTTCCTCGACGATCCGTCCGTCCGCATCATCGGGGTGGAGGCCGGCGGCAAGGGCGTGGACAGCCGGATGGAGCACTGCGCCTCGCTGACCGGCGGGCGCCCCGGCGTGCTGCACGGCAACCGCACCTATCTGCTCCAGGATGCGGAAGGCCAGATCCTCGAGGGCTACTCCATCTCTGCGGGGCTGGACTATCCCGGCATCGGCCCCGAACATGCCTGGCTGCACGAGACAGGCCGCGCCGAATATGTCAGCATCACCGATGCCGAGGCGCTCGAGGCCTTCCGCCTCCTCTGCGAGACGGAAGGGATCATCCCCGCGCTTGAACCGTCCCATGCGCTGGCCCATGTGATGAAGATCGCGCCGGGCCTGCCGAAGGATCACCTGATCGTGATGAACCTGTGCGGCCGCGGCGACAAGGATATCTTCACCGTTGCCCGCCATCTGGGGGTGGAGGTGAAGGTCTGAGACCCGGGGACCCTCGGGCTCCCTGATCGTCCCGTTTCGGCAGGGGGGCACGGCGGATCGCGATCG
>JBBIPI010000014.1:0-19568 GCA_037442985.1 Clostridiales bacterium | reverse complement strand
ACGAGAAGAGCGCATAGATACACGCGTATCACGCCGGCTGCGCCCGCACGCCTTGCGGCTCTAGCTCTCCTGCCCTATTCCGTGCCTAGCAGCTGTCGAAGTCGGAAATAGGGTACGACCTGGCGCCGCCGAAAGGGCTCTCGCAAGAGCAGGAAAAGCCTCCTGGGCGGCGAATTGAGATTTCCAATCATTTCATCCGGCCGGCGGACCGTCAGCGGCTCAAGGTGGGGGACCGATGCCGCCTGCGCCCAAGATCCTGGTGGTGGACGACAAGGACTTCGTGCGTCAGTTGATGGCGGCCGCCCTGGGGCTCAAGGGATACCAGGTGCTGCTGGCGGCGGACGGGCGGGAGGCGCTGGACCTGGCCCGCAGGGAGCGGCCCGACCTGGTGCTCCTGGACCTGATCATGCCGGGCTGCGACGGCTTCGAGGTCCTGCGCGACCTCCGCTCCTCCCCGGAGACCGCCGCCATCCCCGTCGTCATCATGTCCGCCCGCGCCGACCTCGACCCGCGGGCGCTCCCCCCGGGGGCGGCCGACTGCCTGTTCAAGCCCTTCGACCTCGACTTCATGGAGGCCATGGTGGAGCGGCACCTGGCGGCGGGCCGCGGGGTGGCGGAGGCGGCCGCCGCCGGCGAGGCCGCGGCCGGTCGGGACGCCGCCGGGGGGCCCTAGCGCGGGATTACATTTGCGTTACGGAACCCCGCCGGGAGTTGAGGAGCCTCCCCCCTCCCCCTAACCTTTATGGTAACGACACCACGGCCTGGCCCGCGTGGGACGGGCAGGCAGGGGAGGGTGGCGATGAGCTTACGCCGCGCAGGGGTGCCCGCCAGGGTGGGGCGGAGGCGGGCGCGCGCTGCCGTCGCCCTGGCGTGCGCCCTGTTCCTGGCGGCGCTTACCCCGCTGCCCGCGCTGGCGGCCAACGGCTCGGGCGCCTCCGGCGCCGGCGGCACGGCAGCGCCCGGCCCCGCCGAGGGGGCGCGGGCGGAGCCTGACGGCTTCCCCCGCTTCCAGGACATCCGCGGTCACTGGGCGGAGGCGTACATCGAGGCGCTCAGGCAGGCCGGCGTGGTCGCCGTCCCGGCCGACGGCAACTTCCTCCCCGACCGGCCCGTCACGCGCCTGGACTTCGCCGTGTGGGTGGCCAAGGCCATGGAGCTGAACCCGGAGCAGCCGGTGGCGCCGCCCTTCACCGACTGGGAGGAGATCCCGGAGGAGGCCCGCCCCTGGGTGGCCGCCGCCGCGAGCGCCGGCCTGGTCAACGGCTACCCCGAGCCCGGGAAGACGGGGCCGGACGGCGGCCCCGCCCGCTCTTTCCGCCCCGCGGGCCGGATCAACCGCGTCGAGGTGGCGACCATCTTCGGGCGGGCGCTGGTCCGCCTGGGTGTGGAGCCGGAGAGCCGCTACTTCTACCTGTACGAGGACCGCGAGGAGATCCCCGCCTGGGCGGGCGACGCGGCGGCGGCCATCAAGACGCGGGTCCTCCTAGGCGTCCCCGGCTGGAGGCTGGCCAAGTTCCAGCCGCTGCGCTCCACCACGCGCGCCGAGGCGGCGGCGATGATCAACCGCTTCCTCAACGTGCGGGCCGAGCTGCTGCCCACGGCGCCACCCCCGCCCAAGCCCAAGCCCAGGACGATCATCTCCGCCTACTTCTACCGCGGCTCCAAGGGGTCGCACGACGCCCTGGCGGCCGCCGGGGGCGTGCTCACCCACCTGTACTACTTCTCGTACCAGGTGGACCGGGCGGGGAACCTGTCCGGCTTCCCGGTGCAGCGCGACCTGGAGCTGGCCCGCCGGCTCGGCATCCCCGTCCTGGCGGTGGTCAAGAACTTCGACACCGCCGAGATCTCCGCGCTGCTGGCCGACGCGCGGGCGCGGGCGCAGGCGGTGGAGGCCATCGTCGGGCTCATGCGCCAGGGCTTCGCCGGGGTGAACCTGGACTTCGAGAACGTCGACCCGGCCGACCGCGACCGCTTCACCGAGTTCGTGGGCCAGGTGGCGGAGGCGCTCCGGCCGCGCGGTTACCTGACGACGGTGGCCCTGCCGGCGCGCAACGCCCGCATGGTGGCCCAGCGCTGGGCGCAGGCCTACGACTACGGGCGCATCGGCCGCTACGTCGACTGGATCGTCGTCATGACCTACGACCAGCACTGGTCCGGGAGCGCCCCCGGCCCGGTGGGCGGGCTGGACTGGGCCGACGGCGTCATGGCCTACGCCACGAGCCAGGTGCCGGGCGAGAAGCTGCTCCTGGGCATCCCGGCCTACGGCCGCGACTGGCCGGACCCGCAGGCCCCGGCGCCGGGCGGGAGCGGGACCCCGCCCGGCGAGGGGCAGCACGACGGCAATGGCACGGGCGGCAACGGCCGCGCCGTCAAGTCGCGGCCCGTGCACGACTGGGACGGCAACGACGAATTCTACTCCATCGAGGAGCTGCTCGCGAAGTTCGGGGCGACGGCGGTGACCGACCCGGTCACGGGCGAGGCGTCCTTCCGGTACGTCAACGACGAGGGCGTGCCGCGGGTGGCCTACTACACCGACCTGCGCGGCCTGGCGCTGAAGCTCGGCTTGGTGGGAAAATACCGTCTGGGGGGCGTGGCCGTCTGGCGGCTGGGCTTCGAGCAGGACGGCTTCTGGCAGACCATCGCCACCCTGCAGGGAGGTGAGGGGCGATGAGGCGGCTCGCGGCTGCGCTGCTGCTGGCGGCCTGGGCGTCGCTGGCGCTGGCGGCGCCGGCCGCCGCCCGCGAGGGCGGCTGGCTGGCCGGCCTCCTCTTCTTCCGCTCGCCCCTCCTGCCCCCGCTGGCCGCCGGGCCCGCCACCGTGCGCACCTGGGCGTTCACCGACGCCGGCGGCAGCGCCGACTTCACCCTCCTGGGCGCCCTGGGCATCATGCGGGGGGACAGCGGGCCGGACGGTCCCGTCCACCCCGAGGCCCCCGTGACCCGGGCGGAGCTGGCCGTCGTCGTCGTCCGCCTGCTGGGCCAGGAGGGCACCCTGGTCGAGAACAGGAAGCGGCTGGCGTCGGGCGAGCGCCACTTCGCGGACGAGGAGGAGATCCCCGCCTGGGCGCGTCCATACGCCCTGGTGGCCGCGGTGGACCTGGGGCTGATGCCGCGTGGTGGCCGCTTCGGGGCCGGGGAGCCGGTCACCCGGGACGAGGCGGCCGCGGTGCTCCTCGAGGCCCTGGAGTGGTGGTCGGACGGCGGTCGCGGCCGGGACTGGCCGGCGGAGGCGCGCGAGGAGGCGCGGCGGCGGCTCCTGGCCCGCCTGGAGGACCGGCCGGCGGGGGCGCCGCTGACCCGCGGCGAGCTGGCCGTCATGGCCGTGAACGCCCTCCGGGCCGGCCGCTACGACCCCAACACCGGGCTCCTGGACCCGGAGGGCAGCATCCTCCTGGGCAACTTCCTCGTCGGGCGGGGCTTCAGCCCCCAGCCCGAGGGCGGCTACACCCAGGTGCGGCTGTATCGCTGCCGGGAATGCTCCGTGTCCGACCGCTACGACCTCGCCCCCCGGGTGTTCCTGGTGGGCGCCCGCTCGTTGGACGACGAGGGTTTGAAGGGCCGGCCGGCCCTGGCCCTGCGGGCCCTGGGCGGCGACGGCCGGGTCGCCTGCCTCCTCGTGGCGCCCTGAGCCCGCGCCGGACAACGCTTGCAGTCCGGGCGGGAGAACGATCAGGGCCGGACCGGCCGATCCGGTGTTGGGCCCCGACCTTCCGGCGGCGCGCCTGCGAGACGGTCAAGGAAGGCGGCTGCCGTCACGATCGGGATCCCCTCGAACTGTCCGAGCCCGAGGAGATCGTCGTCCCCGGAGACGATGGCCTCCGCCCGCCCGGCTACGGCGGCTTCGAGGATGCGGTTGTCGGCGGGGTCCTTTTCGATCACCGTGATGGTCCGGGTCGGGACCACCAGGTGCTCCGGTCGGTAGAGCCAGGCGAGGATCACGGGCAGGTCCGCATGGCGGGCAAGCCGCGCCAGTTTCGGATAGGCCAGAACGCGAGCCAGCTCGTCGAGGATTTCTGTCGTGAGGAAGATCTGAAGACGACCCTGCCGGCACGCCAGCAGGACCTCGCTCGGAGGGCCCTCCCACCCGATGGCGGACACCAGCACGTTGACGTCCAGGACGACCCTCAAGGACGCCGAACCTCGCGCAGGGCTTCCTCCACAACGGATCTCGGGAGACCTTCCGCGGCCACGTCGGAGTGGATGCGGGCAAGAGCCTCTTGGAACCGCCTCTCCGCCTGCGCCGCTTCGGCCGACCTCAGCCGCGCGTACTCCTCCCACGAGAGGAGGATCGCCTTCTCCCGGGCCTTCCTGGCGATCACCACGGCCTCGCGGTTCTCGACCACTTCCCGGATCAGTCGGCCGAGCATGCGCCGCGCCTGCTCCAACCCGATGACCCGTTCCATGCGTTTCACCTCACGGTTTTCCGATAGGTCTATTCTACGGTATACTGGAAGGCGGGTTCAAGCGGTTACACAAAGGAGCGGATGACAGTACTGAGCGCGGCGGCTGCGACGTGCGAACTTCTCGGGGGTCGGTGGGGATGATGTCCGCGGCCGCAGGTAGATCGGCGAGGGAGCCCATCATGTCCTCCATGGCCTCGCCCCTGATTTGCTCCCAGAAGAGCCAGTTGCGTGCGAGGCCGCCTTGGATCACCGTGGTCGCTCGGTTCTCAGCGTCTCTCGGCCAGCCAGCGGTCGGGCGTGATCGTCCCCGCTCGGCTCAGCAGTTCACCGTCCCAAGAGACGAGGGGCGTCCGGAGCAGGGCGGCGGTGGCCGCGTAAAGGGCGTCGGCCCCACGCAGCAGTTTCTCCAGGCCGAGGGACTGGGCCGTCGCCAGCAAGCGACGGTTTAGAGGAAACAGCGACAACGTGAGATGGCGACGCAGCCGTTCCGCCGCCGCCTGGCCGGCTGCCGCGTTGCCGGCGCGCCTGGCGATGGCGCGGGCGGCCACCCAGACGTTGGCATCCACGGACAGCACGGCTCAGGAGCGCTCCAGGCGCTTGCGCCCCTCGGCGAGAACCTCGGTCGCCGCGGGGCCGGGGGGAGTCGCGCGGAGCAATTCCTCACCCAGCCGGACCCACTGCTCCAGCCACTCTTCGGGGGTATCCTAAGCCCTGGAGCCCGCCTCCTCCGCCACCCACTGGCTGTAAAGCTCGATGGTGACGTCGCGGATCCGTTTGCCGAGCAGGGCGCACTTGGCTTTCACCTGCCGATAGAGGGGGTCAGGGATCTCGATCGTGGTCTTCATGGCTACAGTATAACCATTATTGCTGGTACGGGGGCAACGAAACCCGTTTCGCTGTCGGCCTAGCGGTTCTGGCTCGCCTCCCGGATCAGGCGGGTGAGCGCGACGGGCGGGGCGCGGACGTCCCGCTCTTCCTGCCCCTCCTACAGAAACGTCTTGATCACGGCGCCGACGACGGCGGTGACGACGAAGACGAACATCCCCACGACGAGGTTGCGCACCTCGCGGATCTCGGTCCGCAGCTCGTCGCGCAGGCCGGCGATCTCGCCCCGCAGCTCGTCGCGCGCGCCGGCGATCTCGCCCCGCAGCTCGTCGCGCACGCCGGTGATCTCGGCGCGCAGCTTGTCGCGCGCGCCGGCGATCTCGCCCCGCAGCTCGTCGCGCGCGCCGGCGATCTCGCCCCGCAGCTCGTCGCGCAGGCCGGCGATCTCGCCCCGCAGCTCGTCGCGCACGCCGTGAATCTTCGTCTCGAGCTCCTCCCGCACTCGGTCGACCTTGGCGCTGAGGTCCGCCTGCCCGTGCTCGAGGCCGGTGAGCCGGGCGTTGATCTGCTCCAGGTACTTCTCCTGCCAGTTGACCTCGGTCACGACCGCCATCCCCTCACGCCTCCAGGGTGACGTGCCGCCGCGGGGCGAGCGACAGGACGAGATCGCCCCGCCCGTGAGCGCCCGCCGCTGGCAATAGCTTACAGGCGAGCGGCGGGGATGTCAAGCGGGGAGGCTCAGGCGCCGCCGGCGCGGCCGCGCACGCGGCGCAACGCCTCCTCCAGGCGCGGGAGCCCGAGCCGGGATCCCAAGCCCTGAAGGTTCTCCAGCACCGCGTCCGGCGGCGCGTCGAAGGTGCGGATGTGCCGCCGGGCGAACTCCTGCTCGAGGAAGGCCACGGGGAGGCCGACGGCCTCGGCCGTCTCGCCGAGGCTGAAGCCTTCCTGGCTGTACAGGCGGACCGCTGCCTCGATCGTCAGCTCCTCCACCCCGAGGAGATAGACCCGCTTCAGCAGGGCGGCCTCCGTCGGGTAGCGGAGGATCGCGCGCAGGCGTTCGACCCGCGCTGCCTCCTCTTCCGTAAGGCGGAGGGACTTCGTCGTGGTCGCCACCTTCATCCTCTCCTTTCCTGTTCCAGTTCCCGCAGGATGCGGAGGGCCGCGTCGATCAGCGTGTCGTTGGTGCGATCCCGTAACGTGTCCAGGTGGATCCTCGCCGTTTTCGTCGCTATGATGCCGGCGGCTGCCAGGACCACGGCCAGCTCCGGCACCGACATGACAGCGAGACCCAGGCGCCGGGCTTCCTGGTACGGCCTGTAATCGTTATAACGTGCCGCGGGGAGGGCGCCAGGCGGCGGGAGCGCCGGCTTCTTTACAGTTGATTTAAGCCTGGCGCATCCTTGCAGGATTCGCACAGCGCCGGACGAATTGGTTAGACGCGCAAACGCAGGGGGAGGTCGGTGTCCGAGCCAGGAGCGGGCCGGATTACAGGCCTTTTACAGCTCTGGCGGACCTGTTGACCCCCGGCTGGGGGAGTTGGTAGAATGCCCCCGGCCTGCCGGGTCGGCCCGTCCGCGCCGCGCGCGTCGGCCGCCCGGAGCGGAAGAGGTTGACACGCACCGTGGGGAAGGAGGGGGAGGGCACCGCGAGGGTGGAGGACGGTTGAACCGGGCGACAACCGCATAGGCAGGGTCGCGGCGCGGCAGGCGCCGGCCGCGGCCCGCGGGGAGCGAAGCCCCGCTAGGAAACCGATCAAGAGGAGGGAAGCAACGCGTGAGAAAGCTGCGCAAGAAAGCCCTGGCGCTCTTCCTGACGGTCATGATGGTGGCCGCCATGGCGCCCGCGGCCTTCGCCGGCACCTTCTCCGACGTCCCGGCGGACAACCAGTACGCCGGCGCCATCGACCGCCTGGCCGGTTTTGGCGTCGTCCAGGGCTTCCCGGACGGCACCTTCCAGCCGAGCGGGACCTTCACGCGCGCCCAGGCGGCGGCCATCGCCGTGCGCCTGCGGGGCATCAGCTCGGGGGCGGGCCAGGGGGAGACCCAGTTCAGCGACGTGCCGGCCGACCACTGGGCCAGCGGTTGGATAAACCTGGCCGTGGGCCTGGGGATCATCCAGGGCTACCCCGACGGGACCTTCAAGCCTGAGAACCCGGTGACCCACGCCGAGTGGCTGGCCATGGTCCTGCGGGTGCTGGGCTACGGCCCCCAGGTGAACAAGATGCCGTGGCCGGCGGGCGTCGTGGCCAAGGCGGCGCTGCTGGGCCTGGACAAGAACGTGAGCATCACCCCGAACCTACCGGCCAGCCGCGCCGAGGTGGCGGCCATCGCCGACAACGCCCTGACGGCCGAGATCGTCGACTGCGGCTTCGACGCCGAGGGCAACCCGACTAGCTGCACGCCGCAGGCTGGCAAGACGGTGGCAAAGACGTACCTCAAGGCGACGACCGAGCCGGCCAGCGGCACCGCCATGCTGACGGCGTCTCCGGAACTTTTTGACAACCCCAGCGACCAGGTGACCATCGGTACCACCAACAAGACCCTGGCCGGTGCCAACTACAAGGGCTTGCTCGGGCACCAGGTGGTCGCCTGGCTGAACAGCGATGGCAAGGTGTTCTTCCTGGAGGACAGGACCCCGGCCGACAAGATCAAGACGGCCGAGGTCGATACCACGGCCAATACCATTAAGATCGATAATAAGGACGTTACCCTGGCCAGCGAGTGGAAGCTCTTTAAGAACTTTACCGCTGTGCCGACGACGGGCACGAGTAACTCCGTTGCGGTTGCCACCTACATCGATCCCGCTCGGGTCAACACCCTGACGGGTGTGGACAACGGCGAGGTCACGGTCATCCTGGACGACAACGGCAAGGTGGCGGCCATTATCGCCCAGCGGTTCAACCGCGGCGTGGTGGACAACGTCAGCACCGCCTACAACCAGATCACGTTCAAGGACGGCACGGTCCTCTCGCTGAAGGACACCAACGCCACGTGGGTCGGGGCGGCGTCCAAGCTTGAGGACGTCAACAAGGACGATGTCGTCGAGTACGTCAAGGGCGCCGCTGCCGGCTCCGATGGCAAGTATCCGGCCTACATCGTCGTGACTCGGAACGCGAAGACCGGCACGTACTCCAAGCTGAGCGGGACGAAGGTCACGGTCGGCGGCACGGAGTACAAGACGGACGGCATCAGCACTGACGACCTCACGGGCCTGCTCGGCAAGGATGTGACGATCCTGCTCGACCGGTTCGGCCGGGCCGTGAGCATGAAGGCCGCCACCGGCGAGGCGGCGTCGACCATGGCCATCGCCGTGGAGGCTCCGTACCAGGTGACCACGGCTGATGGGACGGCGTACTACCTGCACCTGATGAAGGGCGACGGCACCCAGGTGCGGTTGCGGGTGGCTGACAAGTACACGCTTGGCTCCGGAACGACCGAGTACGAAGCCTCTAACATCACGAGCGTGGTGGCGGCTGTCTACGGCGTCGAGTACAAGACCAACGCCAACGGGCAGATCAACAACCTGACCGTCTATGACGCTGCTCCCGTAGCGCGTGCGGTGTACAAGGACCCGAACCGGATCTTCGACGGCACAAGCTATGTCAGCATCGCCCCGGACACCGCGATCTTCGATGCCAGCAACCCGAGCGACATCAAGACGCTGAGCGCTGCGAAGCTCGTGGCTGACAGCGACAATTCCGTCACTGCGCGCGTGGTGAGCAAGGACGGAAAGGCGACGCTGATTATCGTCACGGCCGGCTTGGTGGCGTCGGGCACCGACACCTGGGGCATGATCCTGAGCGCGTACCAGACTGGCGACAACAAGAATTACTACAGCATCAACGTCAAGGGGACGACGACCGACTACGAAGTTGGTGCAACGGTGTTCGACTCGACGTATGCCGATAAGGTCGTGAAGTTCCAGCCGGTGGCCGGCTCCGCCACGGCGGTCACCTATCCGACCGCGGATATCGTCAGTGATGCGACCTATACCGCACGGGTGAAGGCGATCGATCTGAACGCGAACGTGCTGACGGTCGAGCGCCGGAGCGATGCAGGTGACGTTGACCAGACGAAGACCTACATCCTCACGCCGGACACCGTGGTCTACGACCTGAACGGCAGCAACCCGGCCGTATACTCCTCGCTCCAGAACCTCGCCGTGGGTACCAAGGTGCAGGTGTTCGTCAAGGGCACCGGCTCCGAGGCGAATGTGGCGACGGTGATCCTGATCGACCAGTAGCGGTTGGGCCGCTAATAGGATCGAGGGACGGAGGGGCAACCCGCAAAGGGTTGCCCCTCTAATGTATGGCGAAAAAATCGACTTACTTGGGGATGAAAATCTGTGGCGTCGGGCTCTTCGCGCCGCGGCAAGTGTTTACCGTCGCCCTCGTATAGGAATGGCAGCCGAAGGCCCATAGGCCGGAGGCGAGCATCTCCCGAGCCTGCTCGGCGGTCAGGTGGGGACGGTACCGCTCCGGGCGGGGGTGCGGTGAGAACCACTTCAGCGCCGGGAAGGCGACGGCGGGAACCCGGTGTCGCGCAAGGGCCGGGTGGGCGTAGGCGTGCATACCTGCGTACCCTCCGTCGAAGGAGATCAGGAGCGCCTTGGGCGGTACCAGGGCGCGGCCCGCCATGTGGCCGTGGAAGCGGTCCAGGCCGATGAAGGAGTAGCGGACCTTGCCCAGCAGGACCAGGGTCCGCTCGAAGTTGGTGGGGGACATGACACTGGAAGGTTTACCAAATACGTACCATACACGTACTACGATGGCAACAGTAGCGGGCGACGGGGCCGCACCTACCCGCGCTGCCGCCATGGTCCCGGCGGGCGGAACGCGAGCGCGGTATGCGGGCGGCCCACCGGCAGGGTCGCACGACCTGGTCGCAACGGCACGTGTCAGCGGTTGAAACCGGTTTGCAGGCCGCGGGGAAGGGATCGTTGCCACCCCCAGCGACCCCAGCCACCCTCGCGGCCGATGGGCGTTCACCCGCTATGGCGGCCTGCCCGATCCGGCGCGGCTATGGTATCATCTGGGAGATACTCCCGGTGAGGCCGAGGGAGCGGCAGGGCCGAGGGCGGGGAGGTGTGGGTGGGTCGGTGGCGGAGGCGCGGCACGCGGGGTGGCTGGTCGCCCCCGACGGGACGTCGCGGGAGGACCTGGCCCTCTTCCTGGCCGGGTGGCGGCGCTACCGCGCCTGGGCGGTGCGCGAGGAGCCGTTCCGGTACGCCGCGCGCCTGGCGCCGCTCCTGGCGCGCCTGGAGGAGCACCTGCAGGTGTTGCGGCGGTACGCGGCGCTGCCCCTGGACGAGTTCCTCCGGGACGACCGCAACGCGGAGGCGGCCCAGCATCGCCTGTTCCTGGCCTTCGTCGCCTTGATCGACTCGACCAAGTGGCTGGCTGGCAGGGCGCGGCTGCGCGGGCGGCCCCGCTCCCTCGCCGAGGCCTTCCACCTGCTGATCCGGGCCGGCGTGCTGCCGCCGGAGAAGCGGCGCGTGTACCTCGGCCTCGCCCGCCTGCGCAATTGGATCGCCCACGAGGCGGTGGCGCTCCCGCCGCGCAAGGTGCGCGCCCTGCTGCGCTTCTACCTGCCCGAGCTGGAGGCCCACGCCGCCCTCCTCCGCCGCCACGCCGGCGGCTGACGCCCGCCGCGCGGGCCGGCGCCGCGGTGGCCGGGGGGCAAGCGCCACACCTCCGGCCGACGGCGCTGTTGACGCGCCGGTGCCTTACTGTAATAATGTAAGCGAGGAGGCGGTAAGGCAATGCCGATCGTCACGGTGTCCTCAAAGGGCCAGATCGTCATCCCGGCGGAAATACGCAAAGCCTGCGCGATAAAGCAAGGCGACCGGTTCGAGATTCGGGCCTCCGAGGGTAAGCTGGTGTTGGTCCCGCTCGACGAGAAGCCCTTTGTGCGCCTTTATGGGGCGTTCAGGGGCGGTACCAGCCTGGTCCGTGCGCTGGAGGAAGAGCATGCGCGTGCAGTCCAGAAGGAGGGCTGAGGGGAGATATGTCCTGGACGCCCACTCGCTGCTCGCGTTTCTGGAGGCGGAGAGAGGCGGCGAGAAAGTAAAGAGCTTGTTGGAAAGTCCGGGTCACAGGCTTTACATGAGCGTCGTGAACCTTGGGGAGGCGTACTACATCCTGTTGCGCGAGCGCGGGAAGGACGCAGCCGAGCTGATGGTGGCCGAACTCCGCCGGGCCGCGAGGATCGGCTTGGCCGCCGCCACCTGGGAGAGGGCCAGGGCGGCGGCGGAACTCAAGGCCCGCGGAGGCATTTCCTACGCAGATTGCTTTGCGGCCGCCCTGGCGGCAGAGAAGGGCGCCCGGCTGGTCACGGGCGACCCCGAGTTCAAGCGCGTGGCCGACAAGGTTGAGATCCTCTGGATTGACGCCGGTCAGGCGGAAGAGAGTTGAGGGTTGCAGCCGCGGGTCACACGCCCGCGGCATCTGCTTGCTTCGGCTTTGCCCATCGCCTTTCCCCTGCTCCCGAGGCCCGTCTGCCGCCGCGCAAGGTGCGCCCCCTGCTGCGCTTCTACCTGCCCGAGCTGGAGGCCCACGCCGCCCTCCTCCGCCGCTTCTCCGGCGGGTGACCGGCCGCCGTTGACGTCGGTTGCTTCACCGCGCCGGAGGCGGCGCGAGGTGGAGGGCCCGGTCCGATTGCGTTCGGCCAGCCGCGGCCAGCCGAGCGCCCCGCTGTCCTGTGGAACACCGGCAACTGCCGCCGGCGCATGTCGCCTACCGCTGCAATCCCCAACGGTGGCTCGGGGCCGGCGCCGGACCCACGACTGCGATGCGGCCCCGGGGCCGACGCAAGCCCAGACGAGGAGGGCCGCGTCGCGGTCAGGGCGAGAGCGCGCCTTGGCCGGTGTTCCGGCGGCGCAGGGGTATAATCAACCTAATCATAGGGGCGGTCGCCTGTCCCGCTGGAGGGGGAAGACCGGTGGCGAACCGCGCATGGGACTGGTTCAGGCAGGCGCTCAAGGATCTGGACCAGGCGGAGGCGTCACGAGGCGGCGGGCATCATGAGTGGGCGTGTTTCGCCGCCCAGCAGGCGGCCGAGAAGGCCGTGAAGGCCCTGCACTTACGCTTCGGGCAGGAGGCTTGGGGCCACGTGGTGGCGAAGCTCTTGGCGGAGTTGCCCGAGGTCGCGCAAGTGCCATCGGAATTGTTGGAAAAGGCCCGGGTGCTGGACAACTTTTATATCCCGGCCCGTTACCCTGACAGCCATCCGGAAGGGGCCCCCTTCGAACATTACGGGCCGTTGCAAAGCGAGGCGGCAATCCGCTATGCCCGTGAGATCGTTGAGTTCGTCCGTCTTCAAATGGCCTGATGCGGATGCTGTGGACCGGGCTGTGCGGCGCTGGGCGCAGGAAGTGGCGGCGCGCGTGGAGGGCGTCGCCCGCATCGGCTATTTCGGCTCCTATGCCCGCGGCGACTGGGGCGTCGGGAGCGACGTGGACATCATCGTCCTCACGGAGCCGCCCGCCCGGCCGTTCGCCCAACGATCGGCTGCTTTCGACGCTACCGCCCTGCCCGTCCCGGCGGAGGTTCTCGTCTACACGGTGGAGGAATGGGCGGCCATGCGGGGGAGCCGGTTTCACGAGACCGTCATGAACGAGGCTGTTTGGGTATGGCCCGATGAAGGCTGAGCTTGCGGCGCAGAGTCCGCGAGGTGGCTGGCCGGCCGGGCGCGGCTGCGCGGCCCGCCCCGGTCCTTTGCCGAAGCCTTCGACCTGCTGATCCGGGCCGGCGTGTCCGGCGCCGGTGTCGCCGGCGCCGTTGCGATACTGGTCCCGGAGAGGGGGTTCCCGCTCATGCCCCTGCCCGCCTCAGTCGCGTTGCCGCCGGTCGCCCGGGAGGCGCTGGAGCGCCTGCTCGCCCAGTTGGTCCAGCAATTCCGGGACCACCTCCTGGAGATCCGCCTGTTTGGCTCCCGCGCCCGCGGCGACGCGCGCCCCGGCTCCGACGTCGACGTGCTGGTGGTCGTCCGGGACGAAGCCCCTGAAGACGTTGAGGAGCGCATCGCGGAAGAGCGGGCGGCCCGCGCCGGCTGACGCGGTTCGCGTCTGAACGCCTTCGCGGGCGACGGTAGAGGGGGGACCGGCCTGCGTCCCCCGGAAACCCCCACACGGACACGAAAACATTAAATGAGAGAGTCTCCCCGGTCTGGCCCGGCGGACCGGGGCAAGGGGGTATGTCCGATGCGGAGAGGGACGAGGCTCCCCTTGCGGGCCGTAACGGCGCTGCTCCTGGCGCTGGCCCTGCTGCTCGGCGCGGTGCCGGTGGTGGCGGCCGCCGAGCGGGGCAAGGGGCAGGCCCGCAAGGGCTTCGAGCGGGGCGAGGACTTCGAGGACATGGGGGAGGCGGAGTGGGCGGCCCGGTACGTCGTGAGCGCCCAGATGATGGGGCTCATCCGGGGCTACCTCGAGGGCGGCCACCTGCGCTTCAAGCCGAACCAGCCCCTCAACCGGCAGGAGGCGGTCGCCCTGGTGGTGCGGGCGATGGGCCTGCAGGCGCAGGCGGAGGCGGCCGGGACCGTCTCCGGCGCGGTGTACGAGCTGCCCTTCCGGGACGCCGACCACATCCAGCCCTGGGCGCGGGGCTACGTCGCCGTGGCGGTGGAGCGCGGCCTGCTGGACGCGGGCGACTCCATGTTCCAGCCCATGAAGGCGGCCAGCCGGCTCTGGACGGTCAAGCTGATGGTGCGCGCCCTGGGCCTGCGGGAGCAGGCGGAGCAGCGGGCCGGCGAGGAGTTGCCCTTCCGGGACGCCGCGGCCGTCTCGGCGGCTGACGCCGGATATGTGGCCGTGGCGGTGGAGGCCGGCCTGATCGCGGGCTACGAGGACCGCACCTTCCGGCCGAACCAGCCGGTGAAGCGGGCCGAGATGGCCAAGCTCCTGGAGAAGCTCACCGGGGAGATCCAGCAGGGGGAGCTGCGGGCGCCCGAGGGCGTGATCCGGGGCGTGGTGGCGGCGGTGGCGGACGGCAGCCTCACCGTGCGGACGCCTGACGGCCGGGAGCAGGCGGTGCCCGTGGCGGCCGACGCCTACGTCTTCGTCGACGACCGGCGCGCCACCCTGGCCGACGTCCAGCCCGGCTACGCCGTGAGGCTCCTGCTGGACGCCGAGGGGCGGGCGGTGCTGGTGGACGCGCGCTCGGCGCCGGCCGCGGCGCCGCCCGGGCCGGGGCAGCCGGACCGGCACCCGCTGAAGCGGAAGGTCACCGGTACCGTCGTCGCGGTGACCGCCGGCGCGGACTGCCCGCCCGCCGAGGCCGGCGGGGAGCAGACCGCCTGCCCGGCCGGGCAGATCACCGTGACCGACCCGGCCGGCCAGGAGCGGACCTTCCAGGTGGCCGCGTGGGCCGAGGTGAAGATCGAGGGGTACGGCTACGCCACCCTGGCCGACGTCCAGCCGGGCGACCTGGTCAAGCTGAAGCTGCGGGGCGACGTGGTGGTGGAGGTCGAGGTCGGGGGTGAGGACGCCGCCGACGCCGGGCGCGCCGCCGGGCCGGCCGTCTCCGGCAAGGTGCGGGGCGTCGTCACCGCCGTGGCCGACGGCGCGGTGGAGGTGCTCCTGGACTCCGGGGAGACGGTCACCCTCCGGCTCGACCGCCGGACGATGGTCTGGGTCGGCAAGCGCTTGGGCAGCCTGGCCGACCTGCGGGTGGGCGACAGCGTCACGGCCCAGGCGGTCCGCGGCGTCGCCGTCCGCGTCAAGGTGGAGGGCGGCGACCGGGAGAAGGACGGCAAGGGCCGGGGCAAGGGGAGGAACGGCCGGGAAGACTGAGCGGCCGCGCGCCGCGAGTGAGGCGACAGGGGGCCCCAGCGGGGCCCCCTTGCCTTTCCCTTGCCGGCCGCCCGTCCGCGTCGAGCTGCGGGACGTGGCTGCCATCGAGCGCGTCCTCGACTTCAGCCGCCTGCTGGCGTTGGCCGCGACCCTGGACGCGGGCACGGTGGCCGTCCCCTTCGAGGTCTTCTCCGCGGCCAGAGGTTGGGGGTGATGGCGCCGCCCAAGCTCTTGGCCTTGTGACGCCGCAGCGGCTATGGTACAATATGGTAACGCACGGGTGTGAGCGCCTGGGCTCGGGATCTTGACGCGTTGTTCGCTGCATGTCCCGGGCTCGCTTTCCTCAACGTTAGCTGACGCGAGGAAGGAGGCGCGACCATGGTCGTGGTACGGGGCGTGTCTGGGCGCCCGCGCGTGTACGATGGGACCGCGCGGGGCGACCCGGTCATGCGGGAGGACCTGGCCATCTTCCTGCGGGGCTGGCATCGATACCGCGTCTGGGCCGTGCGCGAGGAGCCGGCCGTCTACGACGCGCGCCTGGCTCCCCTCCTGGCGCGCCTGGAGGCACACCTGGAGGCACTGCGGCATTACGCGGCCATGGCGCCGGCAGAGTTCCTGGCCGACGCCCACAAGTCGGCTGCAGGCCAGCTCCATCTCTTCGGCGCCTTCGTTGCGGTCCTCGAGTCGTCCAAGTGGTTGGCTGGGAAGGTGCGGCTCAGGGGGCGTCCGCGGACCTTTGCCGACGCCTTCGATCTCCTGGTCGCCGCGGGTGTGCTCCCTGAAGATGGCCGCAACCTGCATGTGGGCCTCGCGCGCCTGCGGAACTGGCTGGCCCACGAGGCCGTGTTGCTGCCGGCATCCAAGGTGCGCGCCCTGGCGCGGTTCTACCTCCCGCACCTAGAAGAATGGGCGCGGCACCTGCGGCGGTTCAGCCCTCCGGCCCAGAGTCCGCGCGGAACCGGAGGAATTCCTCCAGGTCGGCGCTGACGGCGTGAAAGCACCCCCGGAGCCGGCGACGGGCTGGCGCGGGCGCGCGGGGCGAGGGCGTAGACGTCCTGCCAGAGCCGCGGCACCTTCCACGGACTCACCTTCTGTCACCCCTTAGTTTGCCGCGGCCGGTTGCGGCGCGCCCGGGGGCCGAGTTTGCAGGAATTCGAAGCCCGCCGCGCGAATGTTGCCAGCATCGGTAAAAGGCGGGGGTGAGCGAGGCTTGTCGTCGGGGCGGGGCGCGCTGCGCCGCCTGCTGGCGCTGCCGCTGGCGGCTGCGCTGGCAGCGGCGGTGCCCGGGGGGACGGGCCGGGCGGCGTTCGCCGACCTGGGGCAACACTGGGCGACGCTGGCCGTGGAGCGCATGGCCGCCAAGGGGATCGTGTACGGGGTCGAGCGGGACGGCAAGACCGTCTTCGAGCCCGACCGGCCGGTCACGCGCTGGGAGGCCGTCGTGATGCTCATCCGCGCCCTGGGGCTGGAGGAGGCGGCCCGGCGGCGCACGGCCATCCCGGCGGCGTTCCGGGAGGCCGCCAGCGTGCCGACGTGGGCCTTCGGCGCCGTGGCCGAGGCGGTCGAGCGCGGCATCCTCGCCGGGCCGGAGCTCTCCGCCTTCCGGGGCGGCGAGCGGGCCACCCGGCTGCAGGTGGCCACCTGGCTCGCCCGCGCCCTGCAACTCGAAGACGGCAGCGGAAGCCCCGGTGCCCCGCCGGGCGGGGAGGGTGTTCCGGGGCCGCCCTTCGCCGACCTGGGCGGCCTGACGGCGGCCCAGGTGCGGGTGGTGGCCCTGGTGGCCGAGACCGGCTTGATGACGGGCGGCGACGGCCGCTTCCGGCCCGCCGACCCGGTGACCAGGGCGGAGATGGCGGTCCTGCTGGACCGCGTGGACCGGCTCCTGGAGAACGCCCTGGACGCCCGCGAGGCGACGGGCAAGGTGGAGAGCACCGTGGGTGGGCTCGTCCTGCGGGTGGGCGCCGGGCAGCGCGTCTTCGCTCTGCCCGAGGACACCCTCGTCTACTACGAGGGGCTGCGCGCCTCGCGCGCCTTCCTGGCCGAAGGCGACACGGTGAACGTGGTGGCCGACGCCCAGGGCCGCGCCCGGGTTGTCGAGGTGATCGCGAAGCCGCTGGCCGCCGAGGGCACCGTGGTGGAGGTGACGCCCGGCGGGGCGGCCGGCGGCGCCCGCATTAGGCTGCGGCTGGGCGACGGCTCCGAGCAGACTTACGCCGTGAGGCCCGACTCCCTGGTGGCCCTGGACGGACGGCCGGTCGCCCTGAGGCGGCTGGCGCCCGGCCAGCTCGCGGTGCTGGAGGG
This sequence comes from Clostridiales bacterium, assembly GCA_037442985.1. GTDB lineage: Bacteria > Bacillota > Sulfobacillia > DYIH01 > JBBIPI01 > JBBIPI01. Next base: position 2,254 of record JBBIPI010000014.1, on the reverse strand, counting down.
GCGCGACGGCGCCGTCACCCGGGTGACCGCCTGGAGCCGCGTGGAGGAGGTGCGCGGCGAGCTGGTCGCCCTCGCCCGGACGGAGGGTGGCCACCTGCTGCAGGTGCGGGTGCGGGGGACGGGCGGCGACCCGGAGGAGCGGGTCTTCACCCTCCCCGAGGGGGCGGGCCTGACCCGCGACGGCCGGCCGGCGCAGCCGGGCGACCTGAAGGCGCAGGACCGGGTGATCCTCACCCTGCGCGGCGGGCGCGTCTTCGCCGTCGAGGCCGAGAGCTACGAGCGGGAGCTGACCGGCACCCTGCGGGCCGTCCGCTTCGGGCAGCGGGTCGAGGTGACCGTCGAGGTGGCGCGCCCCGGCGGGGGCAGCCGCGTGGAGACCTACCCGGTCAGGGGGGACGCCACCATCCGCAAGGACGGGCGGACGGCCGGCGTGACCAGTCTGCGTCCCGGCGACCGGCTCGAGTTCACCGTGACCGGAGACGACATCACGCGCCTCGCGGCGGAGACCCGGTACACCGAGGTGGAGGGGACCCTGGTCCGCATCGCCATCGCCGACCCGCCGGAGATCACCGTGCGTCTGCCGGACGGGGAGGAGAAGAGGTATCACGTCTCGCCGGACGTCACCGTGCGCCTGGGCAACCAGCAGGTCTCCCTGGTGAGCCTGCGGCCCGGCCAGCGCGTGTCCCTGTCGGTGGCCTACGACCAGGTGGTGGCCGTGCGCGCGTCGGTCCAGTCCGCCCTCGACGACCTGCGGGGCGTGGTCCGCTACCTGGACTTCCAGGAGAACTCCCTCGTGCTCGAGCTGGAGGACGGGCGCACCCGCCACGTGAAGGCGGGCGGCGGCTTCCTCGTCGTCCGCTTCGGGAACGTCCACGACCGGTTGTCCGGGCTGGAGGTCGGGGACGCCGTCATCGTCATCGGCAGGGACGTGCCCGGCCTCCCCTTCGAGGCGCAGGTGGTCGTCGTCGTGGGAGCGGGCGGCTAGCGTCCGGGGCCGGACGCACAACGAATGAAGGTGATGGGGCTTGGCGACTAGGTTGCGTTCCCCGTGGCTGCGCCGGTTCGTGGCCGCCTGGCTGTTGGTCGGCGGCCTGGCGGTGGGCACGGCTGGCCTGGCCGCCGGGGTGGTCCTCGCCCAGGACGAGGACCGCCTGCAGGCGGTCCGCGAGGTCATGGACCTCATCCTCCGGGAGTACCGGGGCCGCGTCGGGCCCGCGGACCTGGTCCGGGGCGCCATCCGCGGCATGCTGGACGCCCTGCGCGACCCGTATTCCTATTACCTGGATCCCCAGGAGCTGCAGCGCTTCCAGGAGGACATGCAGGGGTCGTTCGGCGGCATCGGGGTGACCATCGAGGCCAGGGAGGGCTACGTCATCATCGTGGGCGTGCTGCCGGCGACGCCGGCCGCGGAGGCGGGGCTCCAGCCGGGCGACCGCATCGTGGCCGTGGACGGCCAGAGCCTGGAGGGCGCCTCGGTGGAGACGGCCCAGAGCCTCATCCGCGGCCGGGTGGGGACGGAGGTGCGGCTGCGCGTGGAGCGGGACGGGCGCAGCCTCCTCTTCACCCTGAAGCGCGCCCGCATCGAGATCCCTTCGGTGGACGCCCAGCTCCTCGGGACCGACGTGGCCTACATCAAGGTTAGCCAGTTCAGCGCCGGGACGGCCGAGAAGTTCCGGTACGTATATGAGCGCCTGGTGCAGGTGGGCGCCAAGGGCGTGATCGTCGACCTGCGCAACAACCCGGGCGGGTACCTGGAGGAGGGCCTGGGGGTGGCCGAGGTCCTCGTGCCGGAGGGCGTCCTCGTCCAGGTGGTGGACCGCAACGGGCGGAGGACGACGGTGAGCGGCGCGCCCCATCCCCCGGGACCGCCCCTGGTGGTACTGGTGAACCGGGGCACGGCCAGCGCCGCCGAGATCGTCGCGGGGGCGGTGCAGGACCACCGGGCGGGCACCGTGGTGGGGACGCGGACCTTCGGGAAGGGGTCGGTGCAGACGGTCTACGAGCTGCCGACCCAGGGGGCCGTCCGCCTCACCACCGCCCGCTACCTGACGCCCTCCGGCCGGTCGCTGGAGGGGGAGGGCCTGGTGCCGGACGTGGTCGTGGAGGAGACCGACCCCGGGTACGAGACGCCGCGCTTCGCCGATCCCGGCCAGCGGCCGCTGCGCCGGGGGATGATCGGGCTGGACGTCCTGGCCCTGCAGCAGCGGCTCAACTTCCTCGGGTACGGCGCCGGGCCGGAGGACGGCATCCTCGG
>JBBIPI010000013.1:0-20742 GCA_037442985.1 Clostridiales bacterium | reverse complement strand
GGACGGGGCCACCGAGAAGCCAGGGAGGGTTCGAGGGATGGAGAGACCGCTCCTCAGCCTGTGCATGATCGTCAGGAACGAGGAAGACAACCTGGCCCGCTGCCTGGAGAGCGTCCGGGGGGTGGCGGACGAGATCATCGTGGTGGACACGGGGTCCACCGACCGGACGGTGGAGATCGCCCACGCGCACGGGGCGCGGGTGTTCCGCTTCGATTGGACGGGCGATTTCGCCGCCGCCCGCAATTTCTCCCTCGAGCAGGCACGGGGCGAGTGGATCATGTACCTGGACGCCGACGAGGAGCTCGTGGCCGAGGACACCCCTCGCGTCCGGCCCCTGCTCGCCCGCCCCGGGGTCGACGGCTACCTGATGCGCTGCGTCAACTTCCTCGGCGAGGATCCCGACGCCGCGGCAGTCGTGCATCCCCAGTTCCGCCTCTTCCGCAACCGGCCGGAGTACCGCTTCCAGGGGGAGATCCACGAGCAGATCCTCTCGGTCGTTACGGCGGCCGGCGGCCGGGTCGAGGTGGCGCCCGTCCGCATCTATCACTACGGCTACCAGCGCCGGGCCTGCCACGCCAATGAGAAGCCGCGGCGCAACATCGAGATCATCGAGGAGCGGCTGCGGCGGGACCCCGACGACAGCTTCATGCGCTTCAGCCTGGGCATGGAGTACATGCGCCTGGGCGAGTTCGAGCGCGCCCTGGCGGAGTACCAGCGCAGCTTCGCCGGACGGGGGAAGGATGACGGCTACGCGCCCATGTTGGTACGGAACATCTGCGTCTGCCTCTTCCAGCTGCGCCGCTACGACGACCTCGTCCGGGTGGCGGACGAGGCCCTGCAGGTGTATCCGGACTACACCGACCTGGTCTACCTGAAGGGGCTCGCCCGCTTCGAGCAGCAGCGATACTCCGAGGCGGCGGAGGCGTTCCGGCGCTGCCTGGAGATGGGCGACGCCGGTCACCCCTACATGGCGGAGGTGGGCCTGGGCGGGCTGCGCGCCTGGCTCGCCCTGGGCCAGGTGTACGAGCGGCTGGGGGATGAGCACAACGCCGTCCGGGCCTACACCCGGGCGCTGCGGGAGGATCACCGCTCCGCCCTCCCGATCCACTACCTGGGCACCCTGTTGCTCCAGCGGGAGCAGCCCGAGGCGGTGGCGGCCTTCTTCGACCGGCACGCGGACCAGACCTCGGGACGGGTCCTTGAGGCGCTGGCTCGCGTCTTTGCCGCCGCCCGCTGCTACCGGCAGGCCCTTCCCTACCTCGACCGGGCGCTGGAGGTGGTCGGCCCCTCGGGCCTCCTCCTGCTCCTGCGGGCCGAGTGCCTGGCCATGCTCCGCCGGCCGGCAGAGGCGCGCCAGGCGCTGGCGGGCATCGGGCGGGGGAGCGAGCACCACGGCCCGGCACGGTTGCTGGAGGCTTTCTGCCACTTGCTGGAGGACCGGCCGGAAGAAGCCGCCCGCGCCCTGGACGCGCTGGCGACGGATGAGGCCTGGCGGCCCGAGGTGGAGGCCTACCGGGCCCTGGCCGCCCTCTGGCAGGACAGGAGCCCGGCGGCGCCGGCGCTGGACGAGGAGGGGTGGGCGCGCTTCGAGGGCGCCGTCTGGACGCTCCTGTCGCGGCTGCTGCAGCTCCAGGAATTCGAGCGCTTCGAGCAGGCGCTCGGGGTGGTGGCTCTCGTGCCGCGGCCGGAGGCAGACAAGAAGCTGGCCCTGGGGAAGCTTTACTATCACTTGGGCTTTAAGGACTCGGCCTTCGAAGAGATGGCGGCCGCCCTGGAGGCGGGGGTCTATGACCGCGACTCGCTGGCCGCGCTGGCCGGACTGTGCGTCGAACGCGGTCTGCTGGAGGACGCGGAGCTGCTCTACTGGCGCTGCCTGGGGATGGACCGCCGGCGGCTGGCCACCTATACGGGGCTGGTGCGCGTGCTGGCGGAGCAGGGCAAGCTGGTGGAGGCGCGGCAGGTGGTGCTGATGGGCAAGCGGGAGTTCCCGGGGTCAGAGGTGCTCGAGGCGCTGCAGGCGAGCCTGCGGCTGGCGGCGGGGTAGCGGCGCGGTTCGACCGTGGCACCAGGGGAAGTGGTGGCGATGGCGGTCGAGGTGGCCAAAGTGGATCAGGCGGCCGCCCGCGGCGCCGGGGTGGTCTTCCAGGGGCAGCCGACGGCGCCGCCGGCGGAGCGGGTCGCCCCGGGGACCGAGGCATCGGGGGCGGCGCTGCAAGGGCAGCCGGGTCCGGCGGATGGCTGGCGGCCGGTGGAGCGCGCGGAGCTGGAGAAGGCGCTGCGCAAGATGAGCCTCTTGCTCCTGGAGACGCCGGTGCGGCTGAGCTTCCGCATCCACGAGGGATCCGGGCGTATGATGGTTCAAGTGGTGGACGGCGAGACGGGCGAGGTGATCAAGGAGATCCCGCCCCGCGAGATCCTGGACACCGTGGCGCGGATCATGCAGTTCGTGGGGCTGCTCCTCGACCGCAAGATGTAGGGTCGGGGTGAGCAAGCCGCACGGGGGAGGTGAAGGCGATGCCCATCGAGGGCGTGAGCTGGATCGGAGCGGCGGGCTTCGATTACCGCGAGCTGGTCCGCAAGATCATCCAGGCCGAGAGCAGGCCCATCGCCATGATGCAGCAGCGCATGGCGCGCTTCGACCTGCAGAAGGCGGCCTGGACCGACATCAAGACGCGGCTGGAAAACCTGCGCGCCGCCCTGGCCGAGCTGAATCTCGACGCCACCTTCCAGGGCCGCGTCGCCACCTCATCCAACCCAGGCGTCGTGACGGCCACCGCCGACACCACGGCCGCCCTCGGGACATACAACATCGCCGTCACCTCCCTGGCCCAGGCGCACGTGGTCCGGTCCGACCTCCAGGACAGCGCCTGGACCCTGAGCGCGACGGACGCGAACGGCGACGGCAAGCTGTCGTTCACCGTCAACGGCGTCGAGGTGGTGGTGGCCAACGGGGACACCCTGGCCACCGTCCGTGACAAGATCAACCAGGCCAACGCCGGGGTCACCGCCTCCGTCGTCGCCGACGCGGGCGGCCAGTACCTGGTGCTCAAGGCCAACAGCACCGGCACGGCCAACGCCATCAAGGTGAACGCGGGCGACGACCCGGACAATATCCTGACTGCCCTGGGCGTCGTGACCAAGGACGCCAGTGGCAACGTCACCGGCTTCGAGAACCAGCTGCAGGCCGCCGCCGACGCCCAGTTCAGCGTGGACGGCCTGACCTTGACGCGCGGGTCCAACACGGTGAGCGACGTCATTGGCGGGGTGACGCTCACCCTGGTCGCGCCGGGCAGCAACGTCACCCTGACGGTGGGCAGGGACGTCCAGAAGGCCGTGGACAAGGTGAAGGCTTTCGTCGATCAGTACAACTCGCTTCTCGACCTGGTCCACCAGAAGGTCGGCACGGTGACGGTGAACGGCGAGGAGAAGCGAGGCGACCTGTACCAGGATCCCACCCTCGGGCGCCTGGAGCAGACCCTGCGCCGGGACCTGTCGGCCGTCGTCGAGGGGCTGACGGTGTACACCCGGCTGGCAGACATCGGTATCACCACCTCCGGCACCGCCAACGGCGGCAGCCTGGAGGCGGCCATGGAGGGCAAGCTGACCGTCGACGAGGCCAGGCTGCGGGCGGCCCTGGAGGCCGACAGCGGGGCGGTGAAGGAGCTCTTCTTCGCCTCGGACGCGGCCATAAACGGCATCGGCGAGTTGCTCGAACAGGACCTGAACCGCTACCTCCAGGCGGGTGGGATCGTCGCCGGGCAGATCGACCTCCTCGGCGACCGGCGCGCCGATCTGGAGCGGGAGATCGAGCGCCTCAACGCCCTCCTGGCGAAGCGCGAGCAGACGCTGCTCGCCCGCTTCATCGCCGCCGAGAAGGTGCTCACGCTCCTCCAACAGCAAGGGACGTTTCTCTCTAGCCAGCTCTCTGTGTGGCAGTCCCAGAGATGAGCGCAACACGAAGGAGGGGATAGCCCATGTCGGCTGCGGCCACGCAACTGAGCCGGTATCTCGACGTCCAGGTGGCCACCGCCACGCCGGAGCGGCTCGTCCTCATGTGCTTCGACGGGTTGGTGCGCTTTCTTAACCAGGCCGAGGGCGCTCTGGCCCGCCGGGACCTGGAGGGGGCACACCATGCCATCATCCGGGCCCAGGCCATAATCGCCGAACTGAAGGCCAGCCTCAAGCCCGAGCTGGGAGAGATCCCCCGCCGCCTCGGGGAGATCTACGATTTCCTCCACGAGCAGTTGGTCCGAGCCAACATCCGCAAGGACGCCCAGATGGTCCGCGACGCGTTGCGCGTGGCGACGGAGTTGCGCGCCGCCTGGCAGGAGCTGTGCAGCGTCTGCCAGCGCCCGGCGGCCGGTGGCGGATCGCTGGCCTGAGCTTCGGCTGGGCGCGCGGGCGCGGAGGGGGTATGTCCATGGGCGACACGGTGCCGCTTAGCCCCGCCGCAGCCTGCGCACGGTTGCTGGAGCTGGCGCGGCGACAAGGGGAAGCCTTGCGCGCCGGGGACGTGGACACCTGCGCCGTGCTGATGGCGGAGCGGGAAGCCCTGCTCCGCCATTTGGCCGTCGACCCCGCCGCCTTCCCCGCGACGGTGAGGGATGAGGTGGCGCGCCTGATCCGCGAGATCCGCGCCGTTGACCGCGACAACCTGCTCCTCCTCCAAGTGCTGAGGGGGGAGGCGGCCGACGCCCTCGATCGGCTTGTCCGGGGGCGAAGGGGCGCCACCGCTTACCTGCAAGCCAGGTCCCCTTCCGAGGAGGGAAGTCGGGGCTGCTCCGGCCAGGCATAGCTGGCCGCTGCCGACGGGGCTGGACTCCTGTTCCTCCAGTATGCTTTCATGGAAAGCCGGATGAGCCGGCAAGCGCCGGAAGGAGGTGGTGTCGGCGGTGATCCGGTTCGGGACCGACGGCTGGCGGGCGGTGATCGCGGATGAGTTCACGTTCGAGAACGTGCGGCGGGTGGCCCAGGCTTACGCGGACTGCCTGAACCGGCGCGACGGGGCAGGCCGGCCGGCCGTGGTCGGGTACGACACGCGCTTCCTCTCCGACCGCTTCGCCGCCGAGGCGGCGCGGGTGCTGGCGGCCAACGGCGTGCGGGTCCTGCTGGCCTCCCATCCTGCCCCCACGCCCGCCGTGTCCTGGGCGGTCCGCGTCCACGGGGCGGCCGGCGGAGTCATGGTTACGGCCAGCCACAACCCCCCGGAGTACAACGGCATCAAAATCAAGGCCGACTACGCCGGTTCCGCCCTGCCCGCGCTCACCCGCGCCGTCGAGGAGCAGCTGGCGGCCAACGAGGCGGCGGGGCGCCACCCGCGCCTCATCGACTTCCACGCCGCCGTCGCCGGCGGCGGCATCCGGCTCTTCGACCCCCGCCCCTCCTACCTGGCGCAGGTGCGGTCGTTGGTGGACTGGGAGCGCATCGGGGCCTGGGCGCGGGCGCGCGGGCGGCGGGTGGTGGTGGACGCCATGTACGGGGCGGGCCAGGGCTACCTGAGCGAGCTGCTGGCCGGCAGCGGGGTGGCGGTGCACGAGATCCGGGCCGAGCCCAACCCCGGGTTCGGCGGCATCCATCCCGAGCCGATCCCCCGCAACCTGCAGCCCCTGATGGCGGCGGTGCGCGCCGAGGGCGCCGACCTGGGCCTGGCCCTGGATGGCGACGGCGACCGCAGCGGCGCCGTGGACGGCGAGGGGCGGTTCGTGGATCCCCAGCAGGTCTTCGCCCTCCTGCTGCGCCACCTGGTGGAGCGGCGCGGCTGGACCGGGTCGGTGGTCAAGACCTTCGCGGTCACCGACATGGTCGACAAGCTGGCGGCCCGCTACGGGCTGCGCCTCCACGTCCGGCCGGTGGGCTTCAAGTACGTCTGCGAGCTGGCCCTCCAGGAGGACGTGCTGATCGGCGGGGAGGAGAGCGGCGGGATCGGCGTCAAGAACCACATCCCCGAGCGGGACGGCATCCTCGTCGACCTGCTCCTGCTCGAGATCGTCGCCACCGAGGGCAAGCCCCTGCACGCCGTCGTGGCAGACCTGCTGGCGGACGTCGGCCCCCACCACTACCGACGCCTGGACCTGCGCCTGACGGCGGAGCGGAAGGAAGCGTTGCTGGATCGGCTCCGCCGGGAGACCCCGGCGGCTTTCGCCGGCCTCCCCGTGACCGGCGTCGACACCCTCGACGGCTTCAAGTTCAGGCTGGGCGAGCGCGGCTGGATCCTCTTCCGCGCCTCGGGCACCGAGCCGGTCGTCCGCGTCTACGCGGAGCTGGACGACCCGGCGCTGCTCGGGCGGGTCTTGCAGGACGGCGAGCGGCTGGCGCGGGGCGAGGGGTAGGAGGGGCCAGCCCCGCCTCGACAGGTGCCGGCGGCAGGCGGCGGCGCTGGACCTTCGGTCCCGTTCTCCGCTGCGACCGGGGCGGCGGCAACTGGCTACTTATGTCGCTGCATGACGATTAACGTTTAGGCGGTTTCGACATCTTGCTCCTTTTCCGGCCCCTAGCCGCAGGCACCACCTGTGCGTGTCCACAGCGAGAAGACCGCATGAGCGCTCTTATGAACAGACTTATCCACATTATCCACAGGTTTTTGCCCACAACAGGGCGTCCGCGCGCAGCCGACGGCCCCCCTCAGGGGGAGAGGGGCGGGAGGAAATTCGACACCTGGCCGGTGCGGCGGCGGGGCGGGAACCCGCGGTATAATATCCGCAGCCGGTGGCCGGCAGGGCGCGGCGCCGGGGCCGGGAGGCCGGGAAGGAGGCGGTGGGCCGTGCAGGTGAGCGTGCGCGGCAAGAACATCGAGGTGACCGACGCCATCAAGGAGTACGTGGAGAAGAAACTCAGCCGCTTCCAGAAATACTTCTACCGACCGCTCACGGCCCAGGTGGCCCTGGCCGTCGAGCGGGGCCGGCACATCGTCGAGATCACCATCCCCCTGGACGGCTACCTCTTGAGGGGGGAGGAAGCCTCGGAGGACATGTACGCTTCCGTGGACCTGGTGATGGACAAGCTCGAGCGCCAGGTGCACAAGTTCAAGACCCGCCTGAACCGCAAGCTGCGCCGGGACGGGCAGAACCAGCGGGGCATCGTCACCGAGGCGGGGCCCGAGGCGGCCCCCGAGCCGGCCGAGGAGCAGGGGGTGGTGCGCGTCAAGCGCTTCCCCATGAAGCCGATGGAGGTCGAGGAGGCCATCCTTCAGATGAACCTCCTGGGCCACGACTTCTTCGTCTTCACGAACGCGCAGACGGAGGAGATCAACGTCGTATACCGCCGCAAGGGCGGCGGCTACGGCCTCATCGAGCCCAGCCGCTGACCTGTTGCGGGCTGCCGCGCCCCGGCCGTACGCTGTGCACAGCGGGAGCCGGACGGCCTGGCGGTCGGCGCCGATCAGATCTTCGGGTGACCCGCCTGGCGGGCGCAGGGCACGTGCGGGTGATGCGTCGATGGGCGACGTCCGCGCACCGACGGGGAAGCTGACCTACGAAGCGTTCCTGGACTGGCTCGACGAGGACACCCGGGCCGAATGGGTGGACGGGGAGGTGATCCTCTTGGGTCCCGCCTCCCTCCGCCACCAGGAGGTGAGCGGCTTCCTCCACGCCGTGCTGAGCGCGTTCGTGCAGGAGCGCGGCCTGGGCACCGTCCTGGCGGCACCCTTCCAGATGAAGACCGGGCCGGACCTGCCCGGCCGGGAACCGGACCTGCTGTTCGTCGCCCGGGAGGGGCAGGAGCGTCTCAAGGGGACGCACCTGGACGGGCCGGCGGACCTGGTGGTCGAGGTGGCCTCGCCGGAGAGCCGGTTGCGCGACCGCGGCGAGAAGTTCGCTGAGTACGAGCTGGGCGGGGTCAAGGAGTACTGGATCGTGGACCCGGACGAGGCGCGCGCCGACTTCTATGTCCTCGGGGAGGACGGGCGCTTCGAGCGGGTCCTGCCCGACGCCCGTGGCGTCTACAGGTCGCGCGTGCTGCCCGGTTTCTGGTTGGACACGAACTGGCTGTGGCAGCATCCGCTGCCGCGGCTGGTGGACGTGCTGCGCCAGCTCGGTCTGGTCTGATCGGGCCGCTCTGCGCCGTGCCTCACGTTTGTGGAGGAAAGGCGGCTGGATCGATACGGCGCACGCCCGCCACTCCCTCGAAGCCACGGTCGGCGGTGACGATCTCGCCGATGGCGCGGCGGTCCATGACCGCCAGGTGGATCAGATGGCGGGGGCTCATGTGGGGGTAGGTTTCGGCCAGTTCCCGCGCCCGCTGCACGTCTTCGTCCGCGACGGGCAGGATGCGACCGCTCATCACCCGGCGAAAGGCATCGAAGATGCGGAATCCCTTCGCTCGCTCCCCGATCAGGAGATAACGGTAGAGGATCTCCTGGAACACCTCGGCGTCGGTGACGGCCTGGAGTTCGCCAGCTGCCACGGCGCGGACGATGCGCTGGCACGGTTCGCGCAGAGGGTGGGGTTTGATTCTGTTCGCTGCCGCTGCGCCTGTCAAGCCCGGGGCGACGCAGCGCGGTCGGCTTCATTGCCCTGCCCTGCGGACGGTGCTAAACTTGTGCTGGCCTTTCGGGACGCGAAAGGCCAAACGTTTCTGCTGCCACGGGAAGGCGTTCCGGTGGCGCGACGGAGGAGCGAGCGGGCGTGGTGCTCGGCCTGCTCAAGAAGGCGCTGAACTACAACGAGCGCGAGCTGCGCCGGCTGCGCGGGCTGGTGGAGCGCATCAACGCCCGGGAGCCGGAGGTGGCCGCGCTCTCCGACGGGGAGCTGCGGGCCAAGACGGCGGAGTTCCGCTCCCGCGTGGAGCGAGGCGAGTCTCTGGACGAACTGTTGCCCGAGGCCTTCGCCGTCTGCCGCGAGGCGGCCCGGCGCACCCTGGGGCTGCGCCACTTCGACGTGCAGCTCATGGGGGGCATCGTGCTCCACGAGGGCAAGATCGCCGAGATGAAGACAGGCGAGGGCAAGACCCTGGTCGCCACCCTGCCCGCCTACCTGAACGCCCTGGAGGGGCGCGGCGTGCACGTGGTCACCGTCAACGACTACCTGGCCAAGCGCGACAGCGAGTGGATGGGCCAGATCTACCGCTTCCTGGGCCTCGAGGTGGGGCTGATCGTCCACGGCCTGAGCCCGGCCCAGCGGCGGCGCGCCTACGCGGCCGACATCACCTACGGCACCAACAACGAGTTCGGCTTCGACTACCTGCGCGACAACATGGCGCTCTACCGCCACGACGTGGTACAGCGGGAGCTGAACTACGCCATCGTGGACGAGGTGGACAGCATCCTCATCGACGAGGCGCGCACCCCCCTCATCATCAGCGGCCAGGCCGACAAGCCGACGGACCTCTACTACAAGTTCGCCCGCATCGTGGAGCAGCTGCGTCCCGGCGAGGACTACACCGTGGAGGAGAAGACCCACACCGTCGCCCCCACCGAGCAGGGGATCCGCAAGGTGGAGAAGGCGCTGGGCGTGGCCAACCTGTACGACGCGGACAACATGGACCTCTCGCGCTACCTGATCAACGCGCTCAAGGCCAAGGAGCTCTACCTGCGCGACCGGGACTACGTGGTCAAGGACGGCCAGGTCATCATCGTGGACGAGTTCACCGGGCGGCTCATGTTCGGGCGGCGCTGGTCTGACGGTCTGCACCAGGCGGTGGAGGCCAAGGAGGGCGTCCGCATCCAGCGGGAGAGCCAGACCCTGGCGACCATCACGCTCCAGAACTACTTCCGCATGTACCGGAAGCTGGCCGGCATGACCGGCACGGCGGCGACGGAGGAGGAGGAGTTCCAGAAGATCTACGGCATGGACGTGGTGGTCATCCCCACCCACAAGACGATGATCCGCGTCGACTACCCGGACGTGATCTACAAGACGGAGGCGGCCAAGTTCCGGGCGGTGGTGCGGGAGATCAAGGAGCGGCACGCCCGCGGCCAGCCGGTGCTGGTGGGCACCGTCTCCATCGAGAAGTCGGAGCGCCTGAGCGCCCTGCTCAAGCGGGAGGGGATCCCCCACCAGGTCCTGAACGCCAAGTACCACGAGCGGGAGGCGGAGATCGTCGCCCAGGCGGGCAGGCTGGGGGCGGTGACCATCGCCACCAACATGGCGGGGCGCGGCACCGACATCCTGCTGGGCGGCAACCCCGAGTTCCTGGCCCGGCAGGAGCTGCGCCGGCTGGGCTACCCGCCCGAGGTCATCGCCGAGGCGGTGGAGCTGTACGGCGAACCCTCCTCCGAGGAGGTGGCCAGGGCGCGCCAGGAGTACCGCCGCCTCCTGGAGGAGAAGAAGCGGGAGACGGACGCCGAGCACGAGCGGGTGGTGGCCCTGGGCGGCCTGCACATCATCGGCACGGAGCGGCACGAGGCGCGGCGCATCGACAACCAGCTGCGCGGCCGTGCCGGCCGCCAGGGGGACCCGGGCTCCTCGCGCTTCTACCTGTCGCTCGAGGACGACCTGATGCGCATCTTCGGCGCCGACCTGATCCGGGGCTGGCTGGACCGGCTGGGGCTGCAGGAGGACGAGCCCATCGAGCACAACATGGTGACCCGCGCCATCGAGAACGCCCAGCGGCGGGTGGAGAACCGGAACTTCGAGGCCCGCAAGCACGTCCTCGAGTACGACGACGTGCTCAACCAGCAGCGCGCCGTGGTGTACGGCCAGCGCCGGCAGGTGCTGGAGGGCGCCGACCTGCGGGAGACGATCCTGGGGTACGTCGAGGAGATCGTCGACCGCCTGCTCGAGGCGTACGCCAACCCGAAGGCGCACCCCGAGGAGTGGGACCTGGAGGAGTTGGTGCGGCGCCTCGAGGAGGCCTTCCTGCCCCGGGGGCTGGTGACGGTCGCGGAGCTGGAGGGCCTGGGCGCGGAGGCGCTGCGGGAGCGCCTCCTCCAGGCGGCGCGGGAGGAGTACGGGCGGCGCGAGGCGGCCATCGGCCCGGAGGCCATGCGCGAGGTGGAGCGCACCCTCCTGCTGCGCACCGTCGACGAGCACTGGATCGAGCACCTGGACGCCATGGACGACCTGCGGGAGGGCATCGGCCTGCGCGCCTACGGCCAGAGGGACCCGCTGGTCGAGTACAAGATCGAGGCCTACGAGCGCTTCCAGGAGATGATCCGAAGCCTCAAGGAGACGGTGGTGCGCCGCCTGTTCCGCTTGCAGGTGGAGGTGGCGCCCGCCCTGGAGCGGCGCCAGGTGGCCGGCGGGTGGACCGAGGGCCGCGGCGTCCTCCTGGACTGGGCGGCCGGGGCCGAGGCGGCGGGTGGCGGCGGGGATGCGCCCGCCCCGGCGGCGGTTCCGGCGGCACCCCGGCAGCAGCGCCGGGAGCCGGTGCGCGTCCAGAAGGTGGGCCGCAACGACCCCTGCCCGTGCGGGAGCGGGAAGAAGTACAAGAAGTGCTGCGGGCTCAACGCCGAGGCTTAGGAGGTATCGCGCCGTGATCGTCCCTTACGAACTGAGGCAGTTGGCCGAGGAGCTGGCGGCCGGGGTCGCCGATTTAAGGAGGTCTCTTTGACCTCGACCGCCTCTGCCGGGAGATAGAGGAACTCGAGCGAGAGATGGCCGCCAGCGCCTTCTGGGAGGACGCCGCGGCCGCCCAGGAGAAGGTGCGCCGGCTGGCGCTCCTCCGGCGGCGGCGGGAGCGCTGGGAGGAGCTGAAGCGGGAGGTGGACGACGCCGCCGTCCTCCTCGACCTGGCCGAGGAGGAAGGGGACCTCTCCCTGATCCCCGAGCTGGAGCGCCAGCTGGAGCAGTTGCAGGCGAGGCTGCGGGAGTTCCGGCTGGAGGTCTTCCTCACCGGACGGTACGACGCCCGCGACGCCCTGGTGACCATCCACCCCGGCGCCGGCGGGACCGAGTCGCAGGACTGGGCGGCCATGCTCATGCGCATGTACATGCGCTGGGCGGAGCGCCACGGCTTCAAGGTGGAGGTCCTCGACCTCCTGGAGGGCGAGGAGGCCGGCATCAAGAGCGTGACCCTGGCCATCAAGGGCGACTATGCTTACGGGTTCCTGAAGGCGGAGAAGGGCGTCCACCGGCTGGTGCGCATCTCCCCCTTCGACGCCCAGGCGCGGCGCCACACCTCCTTCGCCTCCGTCGACGTCCTGCCCCAGGTGGAGGAGGGCGGGGAGGTGGAGATCCGGCCCGAGGACCTGCGCATCGAGACCTTCCGCTCCAGCGGGGCGGGCGGCCAGCACGTCAACAAGACGGAGTCGGCGGTGCGCATCACCCACCTGCCCACGGGGATCGTCGTCTCCTGCCAGAACGAGCGGTCCCAGCATGCCAACCGGGAGACGGCCCTGCGCATCCTGCGCGCCCGCCTGGCGCGGCTGGCGGAGGAGCAGCGGGAGAAGGAGCTGGCCGCCCTCCGGGGCGAGCAGACGGAGATCGCCTGGGGACACCAGATCCGGTCCTACGTGTTCTGTCCCTACACGCTCGTGAAGGACCACCGCACCGGCGTCGAGACGGGGAACGTCCAGGCGGTCATGGACGGCGACCTGGACCGCTTCGTCTACGCCTACCTGGAGCAGCAGGCGGGGGCGGAGGTGCCGCGCCGTTGAGCCGCGTCTCCGTCCTCGGGGTCGAGGTGGACCGGGTCTCCCTCGACGAGGCCGTCGCCCGCGTGGAGGAGTGGCTGCGCGCGGGCGCTGCCGACGGGCGGCTGCGCCTAGTGGCGACCCCCAATCCGGAGATCATCTGGGCGGCGCGCGCCGATCGTGAGCTGGCGCGGGCGCTGGCCGAGGCCGACCTCTGCGTGGCGGACGGCGTGGGCGTCGTCTGGGCGTCCCGCCACCTGGGGGAGCCCGTGCCCGAGCGGGTCGCCGGCGCGGACCTGATGGAGCGGCTGCTGGAGCTGGCCGCCCGCCGCGGCTACCGCGTCTACTTCCTGGGCACGCACCCGGAGGTGGTGGCGCGGGCGGCGGAGGAGGCCAGGCGCCGCTACCCCGGCCTGGTCGTGGCCGGCCACCACCACGGCTACTTCCGGCCGGAGGAGGAGGAGGCGGTGGTGGCCGCCGTGCGGGCCGCCCGTCCCGACCTGCTCTTCGTCGGCATGGGCGCCCCGCGGGACCAGGTGTGGCTCTGGCGCCACCGCCACGAGTTGGGCGCGGCGGTGGGCGTCGGCGTCGGCGGCAGCCTGGACGTGCTCGCCTGCGTCGTCCGCCGCGCCCCGCGCTGGGTGCGGTCCCTCGGGCTGGAGTGGCTGTACCGCCTGGCGGCGCAGCCGCGGCGCTGGCGGCGCATGCTGGCCCTGCCCCGCTTCGCCTGGGCCGTGCTGCGCGCCGACGCGGCCCGGCGCGCCGCCGGAACGGGCGGTAGGAGCCGGTCGTGAAGGTGCGGGCGACGGGTCTGCGCCGCTGGCTATGGGCGCTCCTGGCGGCCGGCGTGGCAGCGGCGGTGGTGCAGGCGGCGCAGCGGGCGGCGGTGGAGGGCGCTTCCCGGCAGGTCGAGCTGGTGGCGGACTACGAGAAGTTCGCCGAGCTGGCGCGGCGGGAGGGCATCCGCCCGCTCGACCTCCTCATCATGCTGAGGAACCGGGGGGCCATCACCTCCGTCGGCGTCCCGGAACTCACCCTTCAGGAACTGCGGGCGCAGGGCCGCGCCTCCCTCCCGGACGGGTGGCAGCTGTCCTCCCTGTTGCGGAAGCCGTACCACCCGCGGCCGGGGGCGGTATATGTCGCGCTGTCCGACGCCGACCTGGCCGATTGGGTCGAGCGGTCCCTGCGGGCGCGCCTGGGACCGGGGCGCGTGGCGCGCCTGTCCCCCCACATCCTGGAGGTCATGGCGGTCGAAAAGGATCTCTCCGAGCTGGGGCTGGGGTTCCGGGCCGAGGATCTCACCCCCCTCGCGCAGGCCGGGCTCCTGCTGGTGCCGCGGCTGTCCAACAGCCCGCACCTGACGGAGACCGACATCCGCCAGGTCTTCGCCGACCTGGAGGGTCAGCCCGTCTCGACGGTGATCTTCGCCGGCAGGCAGGTCCTCGGTTTCCCGGACCATCTGGAGACCACAGCCCGTGAACTGGAGCGACGGGGCATCTCCCTGGGCGTCGTGGAGACCGACACCCAGCTCGGCAACCTCTCGCCGTCGGGGATGGAAGAGCTGCGGGCCCTGGCCGAGGGGCGGATGGTGCGCGTGTTCAGCGTCCCCGAGTGGCTCCTCACGCGCCGCACTCCCGACGAGGTGGTGGACGCCGCCCTGCGGGCGGTGGAGGAACGGAACGCCCGCCTGGTGTACCTGCGGCCCATGGTGAAGGGGATCGAGCCCTTCATGGAAGCCGAGCAGAACGGGGAGCACCTCGAAGCCCTGGCGGCCAGGCTCCGCGCCCGGGGGTTCGCCCTGGGTCCGGCCCAGCCGTTCGCCCCGCTGACCGTCCCCTTGACGGTGCGCCTCCTGGGCGGCCTGGCGGTGCTCGCCGGGGGTGTCCTGCTGGTCGAGCTCGCCCTCAGGCCGCCAGCGGCGGCGGCCGCCGCCCTCCTGGGCGCGGGCGGGGTGGCGCTCGCAGGCTTAACTGCCGTGGCCCCGGGGACCTCCGCCCTGCTGCTCGCCCTGGGCGCGGCCGTGATCTTCCCCGCCCTGGGGCTGGCCGTGGTGTTCGAGCGCTGGCGCCGCCTGCCGGCGGGGGGCGGCGCCGGCCGCGAGGCGGTGCTGGCGCTCCTGCTGGCGGGTGGGGTCGCCCTGGTGGGTGGCCTGCTGATCGCTGCCCTCCTGGGCGAGCGCTCGTACCTCCTCGAGTGGACGTATTTCCATGGCGTCAAGGCCGCCCTGCTCCTGCCGCCGCTCCTGGGAGCCGCCGCCTTCCTGGGCATCCTGGGGTTGGAGGGGCGGGATGAGCCGGGGTGGCGGAGGCTGCTGGCGGAGGGCCGCTGCCTGGCCGAACTGGGGCTGCGCTTCAAGCACGCCGTGGCGCTGGGAGCGTTCCTGGGCGTCGTCGCCCTCCTGCTCATCCGCAGCGGCAACGCGCCCACGGCCTTCATCCCCGCCCTGGAGCTCAAGATGCGCGCCCTGCTGGAGGAGGTGCTGGTGGCCCGTCCCCGCACCAAGGAGTTCCTCTTCGGGCACCCGGCCCTGATGCTGGCGGCCTTCTTCTACAGGCGGGGCGAGCGCCTCACGGCGCTGTTGCTCGCCGTGGCCGGCTCGCTCGGCCTCGTTTCCCTGGTCAACTCCTTCGAGCACCTGCGCACGCCGGTGCTGTTCTCCCTCCTGCGCTCCCTCAACGGCCTGGCCCTGGGCCTGCTGGCCGGCGCCGCCGCCACGGGCTTGGTGCAGGCGCTCTGGCGGGGCCGGGCCGCCCAAGGGGGCGGGTGACGATGAGGCGGATCGCCGTCTCGGGCTACTACGGCTTCGGCAACGCTGGGGACGAGGCCATCCTCGCGGCCATGATCGAAGGGCTCAGGGAGCTCGTCCCGGATGTCCGCTTCACGGTCATCTCCGGCGACCCGGCCTGCACGGCCCGGGTGCACGGCGTGGAAGCGGTGCCGAGGGCCGACGTGGCCGGGGTGGTGCGCGCCCTCGCCGGGAGCGACCTGCTGCTGAGCGGCGGCGGCAGCCTGCTCCAGGACGTGACCAGCCAGCGCAACATCCCGTACTACCTTGGCCTCGTCGCCCTGGCGCGAGCGCTGGGCAAGCCGGTCATGCTCTACGCCCAGGGCGTGGGGCCGGTCTCGGGGGCGGCCGGGCGCTGGCTCATCCGCCGGGTGTGCAACGCGGTGCAGCAGATCACGGTCCGGGACGAGGAGTCGCTCGCGGCCCTGCGGGAGATGGGCGTGGTCCACCCGCCTGTAGAGGTGACGGCCGACGCCAGCCTCGCCCTGGAGCCGGCGGCCGGGTTCGAGGGGCGGGAGGCGCTGCGCGCCGAGGGGGCCGACCCCGACCGGCGCCCCCTGGTGGGCCTGGCGCTGCGCTCCTGGCGCGAGGGCGCCGACCCGGCCGCGCTGGCGCGGCTGGCGGACGCCCTGGTGGAGGACCTGGGGGCGCAGGTCTGCTTCGTGGCCATGCAGTCTCCCGAGGACGAGGCGATGGCCCGGGCGGTGCTGGCGCGCATGTCGCGGCCCGGCGGCGTGCTGCTCAGGGGCAGCGACAACCCCCGCGAGCTGCTCGCCCTGGTCGGGGCCTTGGACGCGGTCATCGGCATGCGGCTGCACGCCCTCATCTTCGCCGCCCTCACCGGTGTGCCGCTCCTCGGTCTGAGCTACGACCCCAAGGTCGACAACTTCTTGCGGGCCCTGGGCTGGGAGGAGGCCCTGGCCGTGGGTCAGGCGCCCGTCGAGCGGGTGGTGGCGCGCGTCCGCTCCTTTCTGGAGCGGCGGGGCGAGCTGAAGGACCTGCTGGCGCGCCGGGTGGCGCCGCTGCGGGAGCGAGCGCGTCGGAACAACGAGCTGGCCGCCGGGCTCCTGGCCCACCCTTCCTTTCATTCCTCGACATCCTAGCAGGACTGCGCCAGAAAGCGTCGAAAAGCCTCCGATAAATATGAAAAAGGGACCGGGAGGGCGCCCCGTGGTCCACCTCATCGGCGTGACCAAGGTGCTGGGGAAGCACGTCGCCCTGCGGGACGTGGACCTGCACATCGAGCCGGGTGAGTTCGTGTTCCTCGTCGGCCCGAGCGGCGCGGGCAAGTCGACCCTGCTCCGCCTCCTCTACCGGGAGGAGCTGCCGACCGTCGGCGAGGTGTGGGTCAACAACCGGAACCTGAACCGGCTGAGCCCCCGGGAGGTCCCCTTCCTCCGGCGGCGGATCGGCGTCGTCTTCCAGGACTTCGAGAACAAGCTCCTCCCCGGCAAGACCGTCTTCGACAACGTGGCCTTCGCCCTGCAGGTGATCGAGGCCTCCCGCCGGGAGATCAACCGCCGCGTGCCGGCCGTCCTCCAGCTGGTCGGCCTGGCCGACAAGGCCCGCTCCTACCCTCACCAGCTGTCGGGAGGTGAGAAACAGCGGGTCCTCCTGGCCCGGGCGATGGTGAACAACCCGGTTCTCCTGCTGGCCGACGAGCCCACGGGGAACCTGGACCCGCAGACGGCGCTGGAGATCATGGGGCTGCTGCTGGAGATCAACCGACGCGGCACCACGGTCCTGGTGGCCACCCACGCCGAGTACATCGTGAACACCTTCCGCAAGCGGGTGGTCGTCCTCCGCGAGGGGTGCATCGTCCGGGACGAGGAGAGGGGGGTCTACGCCCTTGAAGGCTAGGACCCTCGGCTACCTGGTCGGCGAGGCGCTGGACGGGGTGCGCCGCAACGGGGTGATGAGCCTGGCCTCGGTGTCCACCGTCGCCATCTCCCTCCTGATCCTCTCCGTCTTCGCCATCTTCGGCTTCAACCTCCAGCACCTGGCCCGCAGCGTGGAGTCCCAGGTGGAGGTGGCTGCCTTCCTGGACGAGCGCTTCGACCGGGCCAACCGGGACGCCCTCATGGAGAGGGTGCGCGCCCTGCCAGGAGTGGCCGAGGCGCGCTACGTCACGCGAGAGGAGGCGTTGGAGCGGCTCAAGCGGCAGTTCGGGGACCAGAAGGAGCTGCTTGCTGCCGTCGAGGAGGACAACCCCCTCCGCGATTCGGTCGAGGTGCGCGTGCCCGACCCGCAGCGCGTGGAGGCGGTGGCCGCCGCCCTCAAGGGGTTGCCCGGCGTGAGCAAGGTGGTCTACCAGCGCGAGACGGTGCGGCGCCTGTACCGCATCACCACCGCCCTGAGGGCCGTGGGCGTCTTCCTGGCCGTGCTCGTGGGTCTGGCCACGCTCCTGATCATCTCCAACACGATCCGCGTCAGCGTCTTCGCCCGCCGGCGCGAGATCGCCATCATGAAGCTCGTCGGCGCCACCGACGCCTTCGTCCGCTGGCCCTTCGTCCTGGAGGGGGCGCTGCTGGGCCTGCTGGGCGCCCTGGTGGCGGCGGCGGTCGCCTGGGCGGGGTACGCCTGGCTGGCCGCGCAGGTAGCGGCCACCCTGCCCTTCATCCCGGTGCTGCCGCCCGACCCCTTTGCCTGGAACCTGGCGCGGGCGCTCCTCCTGATCGGGGCGCTGGTGGGCGCGGCCGGGTCCGTCGTCTCGGTGCGCCGGCACCTGAGGGTGTGACGCTCCGATGAGTCTCCTGCGCGCCGCCGCCCTCGTCCTCCTCACGGCCCTGGCCTTGGCCCTGGCCCCCGCACCCCCGGGTCGGGCCGGGACCGACCTGGAGCGCCTGCAGCGGCAGATCCAGGAGAAGCGGGGCAACCTGGACGAGATCAACCGGCAGATCGACCGCATCCAGAGCCAGCTCGACCAGAAGCAGCGGCAGGAGCGCAACAAGCGGCAGCAGCTGGCGCGCCTGGAGCAGCAGCTCGACCGGACCGAGGGGGAGCTGCGCACGGCCCGGGAGGAGCTGGCCGCGGCCCAGGCCCGCCTGGAGGCGACCATCCGGGAGCTGGCCCGGGCCGAGGAAGAACTGGCCCGGCGCGACGACCTCCTGGGCCGGCGCCTGCGCGCCCTCTACGAGCACGGGACCGTCACCTACCTGGACGTTCTCCTTTCGGCCACCAGCTTCGCCGACCTGGTCACGCGTTACGAGAACCTGAAGCTGATCTACGAGGCCGACCGCGCCGCCCTGGAGCGGGCCGCCGAGTACCGGGAGTACGTGGTGGCGGTGAAGGCGCGGCAGGAGGCCGAGAAGGCCCAGGTGGAGGCCCTGGTCCAGCGCGTGGAGGCCACCAAGGCGCGGCTGGAGCAGGACCGGGCGGCGACGGAGCGCGCCCGGCAGGAGCTCCTCCAGGACATCGAGGAGCTGCGCCGGGCCTACGACGAGCTGGAGCGGTTGTCGCAGCAGCTCACCGCGGAGCTGCAGCGGCTGGAGCGGGAGCTGGCGGAGCAGCTCCGCCGCACGGGGGCCATCATCCTCCAGCGGCCGCTGTCCGGACCCATCACCTCCCCCTTCGGGATGCGCTACCACCCGATCCTGAAGCAGCGGCGGATGCACACGGGCACCGACTACGCCGCGCCTTACGGCACCCCCATCAGGGCCGCCGAGTCGGGCATCGTGACCCACGCCGACTGGCTCGGGGGCTACGGCAAGGCGGTGATCATCATGCACGGCAAGGGCGTCTCCACCCTCTACGCCCACATGTCCGAGATCAAGGTGGCGCGGGGCCAGCGGGTGGAGCGCGGCCAGGTGATCGGCCTGGTGGGCAGCACCGGCCTCTCCACGGGACCCCACCTGCACTTCGAGGTGCGCATCGACGGCGAGCCGCGCGACCCCGAGCAGTACCTGGGGCGGCCGCTGAGCTAGGCCGCCGGTCTTTTGTTCTCCCGGGCCCGATGGCGTATTATTCTTAGACGCGTGCGGGAAAGGTGGGGGCAGGATGAAGTGGGCTGGCGGGGGGCTCACCCCGCGCCGGGCCGCCCTCGGCGCGCTCCTCCTGGTGCTCGTGACCGCGGCGGCCACCGCCGCGGCCGTCTCCCTGTACTACCGGGGGCTGGTGTTCCGGCTGGCGGGGTCCAGGGAGAACCTGGCCACGGTCGAGGAGCTGGCGCGCTCGCCCGCCTTCGGCCGCTTCGTCACGGTGCTCACGCTCATCCGCAACCAGTACGTGGAGAAGACCGACCTGGACCGGTTGCTGCAGGGGGCGACGGAGGGGGCGGTCAACGCCCTCGGCGACCCCTACTCCGCCTTCTTCACCCCCCGCGCCTTCCGCGACTTCCACGTCCAGACCGGCGGCGAGTACGGCGGCATCGGCGTCCAGGTGACGGACGAGGGCCAGTACATCGTCGTCGTCTCCGCCTTCCCGGGGACGCCGGGCGCCACCACCCCCTTCGAGGGGGCCGCGCCCGGCGACCCGGTCGGGTTGCGCCCCAAGGACCGCATCGTGAAGGTGGACGGCAGGGACGTGGTGGGCCTCACCGTCGACCAGGTGGTCGACCTGATCCGCGGCCGGCCCGGGACGTTGGTGGAGGTGGGCGTACGCCGGCCCCGGGAGGGGGCGCCCGACCAGGAGCTGGTCTTCCGCATCACCCGGGCGCGCATCCAGGTCCCGACCACGCGGAGCGCCATGGTGGCGCCGGGCATCGGCTACTTGCACATCACCCAGTTCCTCGAGAACACCGCCCCCCAGGTGGAGCGGGAGCTGCGCCGGCTCAAGGCGCAGGGCGCCCGGGCGCTGGTGCTCGACCTGCGCCACAACCCGGGCGGGCGGCTGGACGCCAGCCTCGCGGTGGCCCGGCTCCTGCTGCCCGAGGGGCCCATCGTCCACCAGGTCGACCGGCTGGGCAACCGCCAGACCTTCCGCTCGGACAACCCGACCGGCCTCGGGATGCCCCTGGCGGTGCTGGTGGACGAGGCGACGGCTAGCGCCTCGGAGGTGCTGGCCGGCGCGATCAAGGACCGGGGGGTGGGGACGATCGTCGGCACGCGCACCTTCGGCAAGGGGCTGATCCAGCAAGTGTGGGACCTGAGCGACGGCACGGGGCTGAAGCTGACCGTGGCCAAGTACCTGACGCCCGACGGGCACGACCTCAACCGCCGCGTCGTCGACCCCCGCACCGGCGAGCAGGAGGGAGGGCTCGTGCCGGACATCGAGGTGGAGCGGCCGGCGGAGGCGGAGCTGGGCGTGCTGGAGAAGGACCCGCAGCTGGCCCGGGCGGTGGAAGTGGTGCAGCGGGCGCTGGCCAGGGAGGAGGCGGCCGCCGCCGGCCGCGGGAGCGCACGGTGAGCCGGCTGGCCGGGCGGGTCGCCCTGGTCACCGGCGCCAGCCGGGGCATAGGGCGGGCCATAGCCTCCCTCTTGGCTGCCGAGGGGGCGCGCGTGGCCGCCCTGGC
>JBBIPI010000012.1:0-21255 GCA_037442985.1 Clostridiales bacterium | reverse complement strand
CCGCGGGGACCCGCTCTTCCCCCGCATCCCGGCGCGAGCGGAGGTCTGAGGCATTGATCGACACCCACGCCCACCTGGACTTCCCGCAGTACGAGGGCGATCGCGACGCGGTGCTGCGGCGCGCCTGGGAGGCCGGGCTCACGGGGGTCGTGACCGTGGGTACCGACGCTGCCTCGGCGCGTCGGGCCGTGGGGCTGGCCGAGGCCGACCCCCGCGTCCATGCCGCCGTGGGGCTGCACCCCCATGAGGCGGCCCGCCTGGCGGACGAGTGGGAGGAGCTGGCCCGGCTGGCGCGTCACCCGCGCGTGGTGGCCATCGGGGAGACCGGGCTCGACTACCACTACCCGGACCCGCCCCCGGACCGGCAGCGGGAGGCCTTCCGCCGGCAGGTGCGGCTGGCGCGGGAGCTCGGCCTGCCCGTGATCGTTCACGCCCGGGACGCGTATGACGAGGTGTTGCGCATCCTGGAGGAGGAGGGGGTGGCCGAGGTGGGCGGGGTGATGCACTGCTTCGCCGCCGACGCCCGCGTGGCCGAGGAAGCCCTGGCCCTGGGCCTGCACGTCTCCTTCTCGGGCATCGTCACCTTCAGGAACGCGCACCAGGTCAGGGAGGCCGCCGGCCGGGTGCCCCTCGAGCGGCTGCTGGTGGAGACCGACTGCCCCTTCCTGTCGCCTCACCCCTACCGCGGCCAGCGCAACGAGCCGGCCCGGGTCGTCCTGGTGGTGGAGGAGATCGCCCGCCTGCGCGGGCTGCCCGCCGCCGCCGTCGCCCGCCAGACGGAGGAGAACGCCGTCCGGCTCTTCCGCCTGGAAGGTCGGCCGTGAACGCCAGCCTCACCGCTCCGTCCCGGGTGAGGGCGCTCCTGGCCCGCCACGGCCTGCGGCCGGACCGGCGGAGGGGCCAGCACTTCCTCGTCGACGCCAACGTGCTGGCCAAGATACTAGCTGCGGCCGAGCTCCGGGAGGAGGACCGCGTCCTCGAGATCGGTCCGGGCCTGGGGACTGTCACGCGGGAGCTGGCGGCACGGGCCGAGCGGGTGGTGGCCGTCGAGGTGGACCGGCGCCTCCTGCCGGTGCTGGAGGAGACCCTGTCCGGGCTGGACAACGTCACCGTCGTCGCCGGGGACGCCCTGCGGGTCGACCTGGACGCCCTCTGCCCGGGCGATCCCGGCTCCTGGAAGGTGGTGGCCAACCTCCCCTACTACCTGACCGGGCCGCTGGTGGCGCGCCTGCTCACCCTGGGCGCGCGGGGCGGCCGGCCGCCCGGCCGCTTCGGTCGCCTGGTGGTCATGGTGCAGGAGGAGGTGGCGGCGCGGCTGGTGGCCGCCCCGGGAAGCGAGGCCTACGGGGCCTTCAGCGTCCTGGTGCAGTACCACGCCACGGCGGAGGCGGTGGCGCGGGTGTCGCCCAACTGCTTCTACCCGCCACCGGAGGTGGTTTCCGCGGTGGTGCGGCTGGAGGCGCGGCGGGAACCGCCGGTGGCGGCCGAGCCGCGGGCGCTCTTCGCCGTAGTGCGGGCGGCCTTCGGCCAGCGGCGGAAGTCGCTGCGCAACGCCCTCTCCTCCGGCCTGGGGCTGGCGCCGCGCGAGGTGGAGGAGGCCCTGCGCGCCGCGGGCATCGCGCCGGGGCGCCGCGGCGAGACGCTCTCCCTCGCCGAGTTCGGCGCGCTCGCGGCGCTCCTGGGAGAGCGGGTCAGCGGCGGGCCCGCCCGGTCGGCGGACTCTTTAGACCCGCTCGACGTCTTGTAAAATACTAACGGCAGACGGCCTCACGATCCGAGTCGGGTGACGAAGGAAGCTGGTCCCGATGAAATTCGTCTCCCCCACCCGCGGCTCCATGACGTTCGACGAGATGTTCGCCGACCTGAGCAGCTTCATTCACGCTGCGCCCGAGGACACGTACAAGTTGATCGTGGGGACCGACTCCCAGCTCAAGGACGAGACGTGCTTTGTCACCGCCGTGATCATCCACCGCCTCGGCAAAGGCGCCCGCTTCTACTACACCAAGAAGCGCCAGCCGAAGGTGGCCAGCCTGAGGCAGCGGATCTTCTACGAGGCTTCCCTCAGCCTCAGCCTGGCCGGCCGGCTGGCCGAGCGCCTCGCCCGCAACGGGCACGCCGGCTTGGACGTGGAGATCCACCTGGACGTGGGGCAGCAGGGCGAGACCCGGGACCTGATCCGCGAGGTGGTGGGCATGATCACCGGCAGCGGCTTCGACGCCAAGATCAAGCCCGAGTCCTACGGCGCTTCCAAGGTGGCCGACAAGTACACGAAATGAGCGTCAAGCGCCGTATTTTCTCAGCCGGCAGGCGTGCGCCAGGAGGAGGGGCATCAGCTCGACGCTGCGGCCCAGGCCCAGGCCGCCCCGCGCGCACTCCGCCTCGGTGAAGCGGGTGGTGCCGTCCCGCCCCGTGAAGGGGGACACGACCAGGAGCGGGACCGGGTGCCAGCTGTGGGCGCGCATGGCCACGGGCGTCGAGTGGTCGGCGGTGACGGCCAGCACGTCCGGCATCCGCGCTCGCAGGAGCGGCAGGGCGGCGTCCAGTTCCTCGATGGCGCGCCGCTTGCGGTCGAAGTCTCCGTCCTCGCCGGCCGAGTCGGTTTCCTTATAATGGATGAAGAAGAAGTCGTACTCGTCGTGGTGGCGGCGGTAGAGCTCGAACGCCTCCTGCACGGTGGACGGGTCGCCGAGCACGTCCATGCCGCAGGCGCGGGCGATGCCCCGGTAGGTCGGGTAGACGGCGATGGCGGCGGCCCTCAGCCCGTAGCGCTCGGAGAACGGGGGCAGGTTGGGCCGTTTCTCGAAACCCCGCAGCAAAAGGTAGTTCGCCGGGGCGCCGTTGGCGCCCAGCACCTCGGCGGCCCGGCGGCGGAACTCGTCCGCCACGGCCGCCATCTTCTCAGCCGCGGGAACCCTGGGCCGGATCGGCTCCGGAGGCAACCCCTCGCGCTGGGGGTCGCTGTCCGTGACCTCGGGAGAGAGCCCCTCACCGCGGAAGAGGACCACCACCCTGTGCTGGCGCACGGCGATGACCCGCACCTCGACGCCGGCGATGCTGGGGACGGTGCGGGCGACCTTCTCGCAGAGCTGGCGCGCGATCTCCGTGTCGAGCCGGCCGGCCCGCCGGTCGGCCACCACGCCGTCCCGCACCGTGGCCAGGTTGGCGCGGGCCACCACATCACCGGGTCTGAGCTCCAGGCCGATCCCCAAGGCGTCGATGGCCCCCCGTCCTATGTACGTGCTCTCCGGGTCGTACCCGAACAGGGCCAGGTGGCCGATGACGCTGCCCGGCGTGACGCCCGGGGCCACGGGGATCAGGCGGCCGGAGACGCCCGTGGCCGCCAGGGCGTCCAGGTTCGGTGTTCGGGCCGCCTCCAGGGGGGTGCGCCAGCCGAAACGCTCGACGGGGATGTCGCCGGCCCCGTCCAGCACCAGGAGGACGATCTTGCGCTCGCCGGGGACGAGCAAGGGGGTGAGGTCAGGCATGGTGACGGATCCTTTCCCTCGCTTCCAGTGAGCCCCGCTCCAGTGGCTCGACGCTCCCACCAATTATACCGCTGGAAGGTGCCAGGAGGGCAGGCGAGGAGGCCCCTTGACAACCCGTTATCCGTTCTTTAGACTTTCATCCTTTTGACTGCACTGCTGATCTCTGCTAGAATATTAGCAGCCTGTCCTGGCCAGGGGGTGAGCGGGTGGAAGAGAAGCCGAACCCGCTCCTGGAGATCAAGCGGGACATCGAAGCGCTGGTGGGCGAGCGCGTGCGCGTCGTCACCAGCAAGGGCCGGCGGCAGGTCATCGAGCGCGAAGGCACGCTGGAGAAGGCGTATCCCAGCGTCTTCGTGGTGCGGATGGATGGCCAAGTGCGTCAGCGCGTCTCCTTCGCCTACGTCGACGTCCTCACGGAGACGGTGCGCGTCAGCGTCTGCGGCCACCGGGCGGATGGCTGACGGGCCCGGACGAGCCCCCACGGATGTCCTCGAAGCGGCGGTGCGTCAGGCTGGAGCCCTGGTCATGCGCGCTCCGGCCAAGATCAACCTGTGCCTGGACGTGCGGGGCCGGCGCCCCGACGGCTATCACGACGTGGCCGGGGTGATGCAGGCCCTCGAGCTGCACGACCTCGTGACCCTCTCGCCGCACCCGTCCGGGGACGGTCCCCTGCTGGAGCGCGTCACCCTGCAGCACGGCATCGGCGGCCCCGTCCCGGCGGGGGAGGAGAACCTGATCGTGCGCGCGCTGCGCCTCCTCGGGGAGCGGGTGGGCCGGCCCCTGCGCCTGCGCGTCGCCCTGGAAAAACGGATCCCGGTGGCGGCCGGGCTGGGGGGTGGGTCGAGCGACGCCGCGGCCGCGCTGGTGGGGGCGGTGCGCCTGCTGAACCTGCCCGTGTCTCCGGAGGCGCTGGCGGAGGTGGCGGCAGCCGTCGGGGCGGATGTGCCCTTCTTCCTGAGAGGCGGCACCTGCCTGGCCGAGGGCAGGGGAGAGCTGCTCACGCCGCTGGGCTTCCCCGGGGCGTGGCGGGTGGTGCTCGCCCGGCCCGCGCTGTCCGTCTCCACGGCGGCGGTCTACGGCAGCCTGGACCTCGGGCGGGTGCGGGCGCGCCCGGACGTGGGGGCCATGGTGCGCGCCCTGGCCGCCGGCGACCTGGAGGGCGTGTGCCGCAACCTCGCCAACGTCCTGGAGAGCGTGACCCTGGAGCGCTACCCGCAGGTGGCGGCGCTGAAGCGGCGGTTCCTGGAGCTCGGGGCGCCGGGCTGCCTGATGTCCGGGAGCGGCCCCACCGTCTTCGCCCTGGCCCGGGAGGAAGCGGAGGCGGCGGCGCTGGCGGCGGGCGTCCGGGACCTGGCCGCCTTCGTCGCGGTCACCGCTTTCAGCTCGGAGGGGGTGCGGCCGGATGCCTGAGGTGACGGCGGTGGTCCTGGCGGGACGCCCCAATGCGGGTCCCTTGCGGGCGGTCGGTGCCGCCCCCTGGGAGGGCTTGGTCGAGATCGCCGGCAGGCCCATGGTGTCCTACGTGGTCGAGGCCCTGCAGCAGGCGGCCGGGGTCGGGCGGGTGGTCGTCGTGGCGCCGCCGGAGGTGGCTGCCGTCGTGCAGGGCGTCGAGGTGGCGCCGCCCGGCGGCTCGCTGGTCGAGAGCCTGCGCCACGGGCTGGCGGTGGCCGGGGAGGGGCCCGTGCTCGTAGCCGGCTCGGACCTGCCCCTCCTGCGGGCGGAGATGGTGGAGCGCTTCCTGGCGGCGTGCCAGGCTTCCGGCGCCGCGGTCTGCTACCCCATCGTCGCCCGGGACACCTGCCTGGAGCGCTTCCCCGACGCGCGCCGGACGTTCGTGCGCTTGCGCGAGGGGGTCTTCACCGGGGGCAACCTGTTCTACCTGGCCCCCGAGGCTTTCCAGCCGGTGCTGCGGCTGCTGGACCGCTTCTACGCCGCGCGCAAGAGTCCCCTCAGGCTGGCGCGGCTCCTGGGGCCGGGTGTCCTCCTCCGCTTCGTCACGGGCCGGCTGAGCGTGGCCGACGTGGAGCGCCGCTTCGGGCAACTGGCCGGTTGCGCCGGCCGGGCCATCGTCTGTCCCGACCCCGAGGTGGGCATGGACGTGGACAAGCCCGAGGACTGCCGGGTGGTCGAAAGGCGTCTGCGGGAGTAGTGCCCGCGCCGAAAGCCTGTCGCGCGCTGTTATAATAGTGGCCGGACGAGGGGGCGCCGGACTGCGGCGCCGCCGCTGTTTGAGCCGCAACAGGGGGCGCGGGATGGGGCGGACCGTCGGGGTCATCCTGGCAGCGGGCCAGGGCAAACGGATGAAATCGAGCCTGCCCAAGGTCGTGCTCCCTGTGGGCGGTGTCCCCATGGTCGAACACGTGCTCCACGCCCTCGTGGGCGCGGGCGTGGAGCGCTGCGTGGCGGTGGTCGGCCGGGAGAGCCAGGCCATCCGCGCGGTGCTGGGCGACCGGGTCGCGTACGCGGTTCAACCGGAGCCGCGCGGCACCGGCCACGCCCTCCTGCAGGCCCGTCCCTGGGTGACCCACGACGACGACGTCCTGGTGCTCTACGGCGACACGCCCCTCCTGACCCCCGAGGTCCTCAGCGGGCTCCTGAGCCGCCACAGGGAGACCGGTGCGGCAGCCACCCTGCTCACCGTCGAGCTTCCCGATCCCACGGGGTACGGCCGCGTCCTCAGGGGCGGCGACGGCCGGGTGGAACGCATCGTGGAAGAGGCCGACGCCACGGGGGACGTGCGCGCCGTCCGGGAGGTGAACGCCGGCATCTACTGCTTCCGGGCGGCGGAGGTCTTCCCGGCCCTGGAGGAGGTGCGGCCTGACAACCGCCAGGGCGAGTACTACCTGGTGGACGTGGTGCCTGCGCTGCGCCGCCGCGGGCTCCCCGTGGAGGCGGTGCTGTGGGCCGATCCCCTGGTGGTCATGGGCGTCAACACGCGGGCAGACCTGGCGGCGGCCGAGGCGGTCTTCCGCCGCCGCACCCTGGAGCGGCTGTGGGCGGCCGGCGTGACGGTCCCGGCGCCCGAGGCGACGCTGGTGGACGCGCGGGCCCGCCTGGGCGCCGACACCACCGTCCACCCCTTTTCCGTGATCGAGGGGCCGGTGCAGGTGGGCGCGGGTTGCCGCCTGGGTCCGGGTACGTGGATCCGCGCCCGGGGAGGGAGCGAGCAGGGTGGCACCCGTTGACGGCCGGCTGAAGATCTTCTCCGGAACGGCCAACCGCCGGCTGGCGGAGGAGATCTGCGACTACATCGGGATACCTCTGGGCGAGGCCGAGCTCGACCGCTTCCAGAACGGCGAGATCCGCCTGGTCATCAACGAGAACGTCCGCGGCGACGACGTCTTCATCATCCAGCCCACCAGCCAGCCTGCCAACGAGACCCTGATGGAGCTGCTGATCATGATCGACGCCTGCCGCCGGGCCTCGGCCCGGCGGATCACCGCCGTGGTCCCCTATTACGGTTATGCTCGCCAGGACCGCAAGACGCGGGGCCGGGAGCCCATCACCGCCAAACTGGTGGCCAACCTGATCACCGTGGCCGGTGCCCGGCGCGTCCTGACCATGGACCTGCACGCGGGCCAGATCCAGGGTTTCTTCGACATCCCGGTAGACCACCTGACGGCGATCCCCCTCATGGCCGAGTACATCGCCTCCAAGGGGCTGGAGGACGCCGTGGTCGTCTCGCCGGACCCGGGTGGCGTGCCCCGGGCCCGGGACCTGGCCGACCGGCTGGGGGTGCCCCTGGCCATCATCGACAAGAGGCGGCCGGCCCCCAACGAGGCCGAGGTCATGAGCATCATCGGGCCGGTGGAGGGCCGGACGGCGATCATCGTGGACGACATGGTCGACACCGCGGGGACCATCGTCCACGGCGCCAGGGCCCTCAAGGCGCGCGGCGCCGGGGACGTGTACGTCTGCTGCACCCACCCGGTCCTCTCCGGACCGGCCTACGAGCGGCTCCGCTCGGCGCCCATCACCGAGCTGGTGGTCACGAACACCATTCCGGTGCCCGCCGAGCGGGCCCTGCCCAACTTCAAGGTCCTCTCGGTGGCCCCGCTCATGGCCGAGGCGATCATGCGTATCCACGAGGACAGGTCGGTCAGCGCGCTCTTCAAATAGTACCGGAGGGGCGAGGGCATGCTGCTCGCGGTGGGCCTGGGCAACCCCGGGCCGGAGTACGCCGCCACCAGGCACAACGTCGGCTTCATGGTCGTCGACCGCCTGGCTGGGTCGCTGGGGGTGGGCTGGGAGCGAGTCGGAGGCCCGGCCCTGGAGGCGGCGGCACTGGTCTCGGGCGTCGCCCTGCGCCTGCTCAAGCCGCTTACGTACATGAACCTGAGCGGGCGGGCCGTGGCCGCCGCCCTGCGCCGCCACAACCTCGGGCCCGGTTCGCTCTGCGTCGTCCACGACGACCTGGACCTGCCGTGCGGGGCGCTGCGCCTGCGGCCCGGCGGCGGGGCGGGCGGTCATCGCGGGGTGATGTCTATCATAGAAGAGCTGGGATCCGCCGACTTCGCCCGCGTGCGGGTGGGCATCGGCCGGCCTGCGGGCGGCCAGGACGCGGTCGACTACGTGCTGTCGCCGTTCCCGGCCGCCGAGTGGGCGCTGGTCGGGCCGGTGGTGGACAGGGCGGCGGAGGCGGTGCTGGCCATCGCCCGCGACGGGCTGGCCGCGGCGATGAACCGTTTCAACAGCAGGGGGAACCGCTGAGGGTGGAGTCCGGTCGACTGGCTCTCCTCGAGCTGTGGCGGGACCTGCCCGAGTACCGCTCCTTGGTGGAGGGCCTGCGGAAGGGGTACCGGGAGCAGGCGTTCTTCGGCCTCCAGCCCGGCCAGGTGGCCTACCTGGTGGCGGCGCTGCGCCGGGAGACGCGGCAACCGGTGTTGGTTCTGACGCCCGGGCTGCGCGAGGCCACCGCGCTGGGGGCCGACGTGGCGGCGTGGCTGCCGGACGACGCCGTCTTCGTGTTTCCCCCGGTGGAGATCGTCCCCTACCACGTGGTGGCCCGCAGTCCGGAGGTGGCGGCCCAGAGGCTGCAGGTGCTGGCTCACTTGACGGCAGGCGGGGACGGGGTGGTGGTGGCGCCGGTAGGCAGCGTGCTCCGCGCCCTGCCCCCCGCGGCCGCCTTCCGCGCGGCGACCATCTCCCTGGCCGCCGGCCAGGAGGCGGCGCCCCAGGCGCTGGTGGAGCGGTTGCTGGCGGGCGGGTACGAGCGGGTCGACCGGGTCGAGGCGCCCGGCCAGTTCAGCCAGCGCGGGGGCCTGGTCGACGTCTTCCCGCTGACCAGGCAGCGGCCCTGCCGCGTGGAGTTCTTCGGCGACGAGGTGGTGTCGCTGCGGGCCTTCGATCCGGTCAGCCAGCGCTCCACCGGCGAGGAGGAGCGGGTGCAGATCCCGCCCGCCCGGGAGGCGGTGGTGTCTCGCGGGCTGCTGGAACAGGCGGTTCAGCGGATCGCCGGGGCGCTGGCGGAGACGGCGGCGCGGCTGGAGCGGGCCGGCCGCGGGCCGGCGGCGCGCCTCCTGCGCGAGCGCGTACAGGGGCACCTGGCGGGGCTGAACCCCTCGCTCTGGGAGCTGTACCTGCCCTACCTCCACGAGCCCGCCTCGCTGCTGGACTATTTCCCCTCTCCGCCCCTGATCGTGGTCTTCGAGGGGGCGCGCTACCTGGAGGCGCTGGACGCCGCCCACCGCCAGTGGTCCGAGCGGACGCTATCCCTGCTGGAGGAGGGACGCCTGCTGCCCGGCCAGGCCGGGCTGCAGCTGGCCGCGGAGTCGTGGCGGCAGGAAGTGCAGCGCCGGCAAGCCGTCTACACGGGCGGGCTGCCCGCGCGCCTTCCGGGCGTGGAGGCGAGCGCCGTGCTGTCCGTGAGCGGCAAGCCGGTGGCCTCCTTCCGGGGCCAGTGGGAGCTGTTCCTGGACGACCTGCGGGGCTACCTGGCCCAGCAGTACCGCTGCTGCGTGGCGGCCGGCTCCGACGAGCGGGCCGCCCGGGTGGCGGCCGGGCTGGCCGAGCGGGGGATCCCGGTGGCACGGGACGGGTGGCCGCTGCCCAGCCCCGGGGGGGTGGCAGTGCTCCCGTTAGGGCTGCAGGCCGGCTTCGTCTTCCCCGGCCTGCGCCTGGTGATGGTGGCGGAGGCCGAGATCTTCGGGCGACGCCGCGAGCCGGCCCGCAGCACCGCGCGCGTCCCCGAGGGGGTGCGCATCGCCAGCTACCAGGACCTGCGGGTGGGCGACTACGTCGTCCACGTCCACCACGGCATCGGCCAGTACCTGGGGATCAAGACCCTCGAGGTGCAGGGCGCGCAACGCGACTACCTGTTCATCAAGTACGACGGCCAGGACCGCCTCTACGTCCCCACCGACCAGATCCACCTGGTCCAGAAGTATGTCGGTGGCGAGGCGGCCCGCCCGCGCCTGCACAGGCTGGGAGGCGGGGAGTGGGCCCGGGTCAAGCAGCGGGTCAAGGCGTCCGTGCGCAAGATGGCGGAGGAGCTGCTGCAGCTGTACGCGGCGCGCCAGGCCCTCCACGGCCATGCCTTCTCGCCCGACACCGTCTGGCAGAAGGAGTTCGAGGACGCCTTCCCCTATGAGGAGACCCCGGACCAGCTCCAGGCCATCGCCGAGATCAAGCGGGACATGGAGCAGCCCCGGCCCATGGACCGGCTGCTGTGCGGCGACGTGGGCTTCGGCAAGACCGAGGTGGCCATGCGGGCGGCCTTCAAGGCGGTGATGGACGGCAAGCAGGTGGCGGTGCTGGTCCCCACCACCATCCTGGCCCAGCAGCACTACCTTACGTTCAGGGAGCGCTTCGAGAAGTTCCCCGTGCGCATCGACGTGCTCAGCCGCTTTCGCACCGCCAAAGAACAGGAGGCGACCATCACCGCCCTGCGCAAGGGGGAGGTCGACATCGTCATCGGCACCCACCGCCTCCTGGGGCCGGACGTGAACTTCAAGGACCTGGGGCTGCTGATCATCGACGAGGAGCATCGCTTCGGCGTGGCCCACAAGGAGACGCTGAAGAGGCTCAGGGCCACGGTGGACGTCCTGACCATGACGGCCACGCCCATCCCCCGCACCCTCCACCTCGCCCTCTCAGGGCTGCGGGACATGAGCGTCATCGCCACGCCGCCGGAGGACCGCTTCCCGGTGGAGACGTATGTGGTCGAGTACGACCCGGCCCTGGTGCGGGACGCGGTGGAGCGGGAGCTGGCCAGGGGCGGGCAGGTGTTCTACGTCCACAACCGGGTGCGCACCATCGGCCACGCCCTGCGCCGCCTGCGCGCCCTGGTCGCCGACGCCGCCATCGCCGTCGCCCACGGACAGATGCCGGAGGACGACCTGGAGCGCGTCATGCTCGACTTCCTGGAGGGCAAGTACGACATCCTGCTGTGCACCAGCATCATCGAGTCGGGGCTGGACATCCCCAACGCCAACACGCTCATCGTCGAGGACAGCGACCGCTTCGGCCTGGCCCAGCTCTACCAGATCCGCGGCCGGGTGGGCCGCTCCAACCGGCTGGCCTACGCCTACTTCACCTACCGGGGCGACCGGGTGCTGGGCGAGAAGGCGGCCAGGCGCCTGGAGGCGATCAAGGAGTTCACGGAGCTGGGGTCCGGCTTCAAGATCGCCCTCCGGGACCTGGAGATCCGAGGTGCGGGCAACATCCTCGGGCCGGAGCAGCACGGCTTTATCGTCTCCGTGGGCTTCGACCTCTACCGGCAGCTGCTGGAGGAGGCGGTGCGCGAGCTGCGCGGGGAGCGGGAGGTGCCGCGCACGGAGCCGGCCGTCGAGCTCACCGTGGACGCGTACCTGGACGACGCCTACGTGCCGGAGGCGCGGGCGAAGATCGAGATCTACAAGCGCGTCAATGCCATCCGCACCCCTGCCGACGCGGCCGACCTGGAGGCGGAGCTGCGCGACCGCTACGGCCCGCTGCCCCTCCCGGCGCGCAACCTGATCCTGCTGGCCCGCGTCCGGGCGGCCGCGGCGGATCTGGGCGTCCTGGCCGTCACCCAGGAGCGGGACGC
Organism: Clostridiales bacterium; assembly: GCA_037442985.1. GTDB lineage: Bacteria > Bacillota > Sulfobacillia > DYIH01 > JBBIPI01 > JBBIPI01. The sequence continues at coordinate 9,744 of JBBIPI010000012.1, read as the reverse complement.
GGTCCGCGTCCTCTTCCCTCCCTTCATGAAGGAGGTCCTGCGGGGGGCGGAGCGGCTGCGGGCTCGCTTCGGGCGGCGCCTGAGCCCCGCCCTGACCCCCCGCCCGGTGCTGCGCCTGCGCCTCGAGGCCGCGCCGCGCCTGCCGGGGCAGCCGGTCGCCCGCCGGAAGGAGGACGGCGGCGCGGCGGTGCTCCAGGAGGTGCTGGACCTGCTCGGCGCCGTGGCCGAACTCCCCGAGGTGGAGCGCTGGCTGGGCCGGGCGTCCGCCCCCACCGCCGGGACGCGGCGCTGAGCCGCGCTGAATATTCGCCCCCGCAGGGTGTACACTACAAACTGCCATGCGGGCTGACACGGGCGGGGGCGGAGCGGGCAAAGGAGGCCGCGGCATGAAAGCGACGGGCATCGTCCGCAGGATCGACGACCTGGGGCGGGTGGTCATCCCCAAGGAGATCCGGCGGACCCTGAGGATCCGGGAGGGAGACCCCCTCGAGATCTTCGTCGACCGTGAGGGAGAGGTCATCCTCAAGAAGTACGCCCCCATCGGGGAGCTGGGCGACTTCGCCAAGGAGTTCGCCGAATCGCTCCACGAGACCTCCGGCCACATCGCCCTCATCACCGACCGGGACGCGGTCATCGCCGTGGCGGGGGCGCCGAAGAAGGAGCTCATGGACCGGAAGGTGGGTTCCGCGGTGGAGCGGGCCATGAGCGAGCGACAGGTGATGCTGGCCGGTGCCCAGCGACCCGGTCGGGGCACCCTCCTCGCCGACGAGGAGGAAAACGCTCGCTTCCCCTCCTTCGTGATCGCCCCCATCCAGTCCCACGGCGACGCCATCGGCGCCGTCATCCTCTGCTCCCGGGACCCGAACGTCCAGATGGGCGAGGTGGAGGCCAAGCTGGCCGGCACGGCTGCTTCCTTCCTCGGGAGGCAGATGGAACAGTAGTCCAGGCCCTCTGTTATAATACCCCGAGGGGCCGACGGCGTCTGGCATGGCCAGGGAAGCGTTCCTCAGGGGGGCACTGATCCTCGTCATCGGCGGGCTGATCAGCCGGGCGCTGGGCGCCGTCTACCGGTTCTTCCTCCCGTGGATCATGGGCCCCCAGGCGGAATACGGCATCGGCCTCTTCAACTACGCCTATCCCATTTATGTTTTTTTTCTCGGCATCTCCACCACCGGCGTGCCCTCGGCGGTGGCCAAGCTGGTGGCGGAGAACGTGGCCACGGGGCGGCAGGCCGTGGCCCGGGCGGTCTTCCGCCTCTCCCTCGCCCTGATGGCGGTGGTCGGGCTCGCCCTGAGCTTGCTGCTCCTCCTGGGGGCGCCGCTGTACGCGCGCTACGTCGTCCACGAGCCCAAGGCCGCCCTCAGCGTGATGGCGGTGGCCCCCGCCGTGTTCCTGGTCTCGGTGATGTCGGCCTACCGCGGCTTCTTCCAAGGGCTGCAGGAGATGGGCCCCACGGCCGTCTCCCAGGTGATCGAACAGGTGGTCCGCATCGGCACCATGCTCCTGCTGGCCTGGCTCCTGCTGCCGTACGGGATCGAGTACTCGGCGGCCGGCGCCACCTCCGGAGCCGTCACGGGAGCGGTGGTGGGCCTGGCGTACCTCGTCTACCTGTACCTGCGCTCGCCGGCGCGCCGCCTGGTGACGGTGCCGTCGGGGCCCGGCGCCGCTGGGGCGCCGCCGGCGCCCACCGCGCCCCCGGCCCGGGACCTCCTGGGCCAGATCCTGGCCCTGGCGGTGCCCATCTCGCTGGTCGGGGTCATTCAGCCCCTCGTGGGGGTGCTCGATTCGGTGGTCGTCCCCTTGCGGCTGCATGCGGCCGGGTTCGACAGCGTCACCGCCACCAGCCTCTACGGGATGCTTACCGGCTTCGCCACCCCCTTCGTGATCGCCCCCACGGTCTTCGCCGCTGCCGTGGCCACCAGCCTGGTCCCCTCCGTCTCCGAGTCGGCCGCCGTCGGCGACCTGGAGGGGCTGCGGCGCAAGCACGACCTCGGGCTGCGCTTCACCCTCCTGCTGGTGCTCCCGTCGGCCGCGGGCCTCCTGGCCCTGGCCAGGGAGATCCCGGCCACGTTCTTCGACTCGCCGGAGACGGGTGGACCCCTGGCGCTGTTGGCGCTCGGCACCCTGTTCCTAGGACTCCAGCAGACGACCTCCGCCTTCCTGTACGGGGTCGGTGCCGCCCACGTGCCGGTCCGGAGCCTGCTGGTCGGGGCCCTGGTGAAGCTGGCGGTGACCTGGGCGCTCACCGGGCTGCCGGCAGTCCACGTCAACGGCGCCGCCCTGGGGACCAGCGCCGGTTTCCTGGTGGCCGCCTGGCTCAACGTCCGTCACCTTGAGGCGCGCCTGGGGCGGCGAGTGGACTGGGCCGCCATCGGCGGCAAGGTGCTCCTGGCCAGCGCCATCATGGCCGTCCTGGCCCGTCTCCTCTTCCTGGTCCTGCAGCCGGCGCTCGGCCTGAAGCTGTCCACCCTGACCGCCGTGGCCGGCGGGGCGGTCCTCTACCTCGCGGCTCTGGGCCTGCTGGGCGGGATCACGGCGCGCGAGCTGGCGCTCATCCCCGGCGCCGGTCCTTGGCTGGCGGGGATGCTGCGGCGGCTGGGCCTCCTGCGGGGTTGACGGGATGGGCGAGCTGGCTCTGGTCGGGCTCGGCCCCGGAGACCCCCACCTCCTGCCCGCTCCCAACCGCGACCTGCTGACGGCCGCCCGTACGGTGTTCCTCCGCAGCGAGGAACATCCGGTGGTGCCGCTCCTGGCGGCGCGGGCCGGCCCCTGGACCACCTTGGACGTCCTCTGGGACGGGGAGAACGGAGATGACGCGCCGGTGGAGAGGGCGGTGGTCACCGTGCTGGAGGCGGTGCGCGCCGCCGGCGCCGGCGAGACGGTGGTCCTGGCCGTCCCCGGCAGCCCGCTGCTGGACGACGCCCTGGCGCGGCGGGCCCGCGCGGCGGCCCTGGCCGCGGGCCTGCCCGCGCGGGTGCTGGAGGCACCGAGCCTGGTCGACCAGGTGCTGGCGGCGGGCGACGGCGATCCGGCCGCCGGACTCCAGGTGGTCGACTCCTGCGAGCCGCGCCTGCCGCCGCCGCTGCCCGGGGCGGGGCTGGTGGTCACCAATCTGCGGGAGCGGGTTCTTGGTCGCCTGAGCCACTGGCTGCAGGAGGCCTACCCGCCCGACCACGGGGTGACGCTCTTCCGCCTGGGCGCCCGGGACGCCTCCAGGCGCGAGACCTTGCCCGTGGCGGCGCTCGCGGGCGTCACCCTCTCCGGTTCGCCTTGCGTCCTGTCGGTTCCACCCACCCGGGAGGGGCGCGGCGCCGCGGCCGCCTTCGGCCACCTCGTCCAGGTGGTGGCGAGGTTACGCGCCCCGGGCGGCTGCCCCTGGGACCGGGCGCAGACTCACCGCACCCTCCGTCCCTACGTCGTCGAGGAGGCCTACGAGGTGGTGGAGGCCATAGAGGCCCGTGACCCCCGGCGGCTGGCCGAGGAACTGGGCGACCTCCTGCTACAGGTGGTGCTCCACGCCGTCATCGCGCAGGAGGCGGGCCACTTCGGCGTGGAGGACGTGGTGCGGGGGATCGCCGGCAAGGTGGTGCGCCGTCACCCGCACGTCTTCGGCGGCGAGCCGGCTGCCTCGCCGGGCGAGGTCGAGAGAGGATGGGAGGCCATCAAGCGGCGGGAGAAGGGCGGCGGTTCGTTCCTTCCGGAGGGGGAGAGCCGCTGGACCCCCGCGCTGCTGGAGGCCGAGGACCTCCAGTCGAAGGCGGCCGGTGCCGGTTTTGACTGGCCCTCGGCGGAAGAGGCTTGGCCGAAGGTGGAGGAGGAGTTGGCCGAGTTCCGCCGCGCCTGGGCGGCGGGGGACACGGCGGCGCTGGAGGAGGAGCTGGGCGACGTGCTCTTCGCCCTGGCCAACGTGGCGCGCCTGCTGGACGTGAATCCCGAGCTGGCCCTCAAGGCGTCCAACCGCAAGTTCGCGCGCCGCTTCCGGGAGATGGAGAGGGTGGCGAGAGCCGAGGGGCGCTCCCTTGCGGGCATGAGCCTGGCGGAAATGGATAGGATATGGGAACGGATCAAGGCGGCGGAAAAACCCGAGGAGCGTTGATTGGCAGGACTTCCGGCGCCGGAGGCGAATCTGTCCCAAAAATTCGCGCGAGGGGGATTGCCAGGCGGTGAACAAGCAGGACCTTGTGGCCACGGTGGCGGAAAGGGCGGGTCTTTCCCGGAAGGATTCGGAACGGGCCGTGACCGCCCTCATGGATGCCATTCAGGAGGCTCTCGCGAGAGGCGAGAAGGTTTCCCTCGTCGGTTTCGGGACTTTCGAGGTGCGCGCGCGGGGCGCGCGGGTCGGGCGGAACCCGCGCACCCGGCAGGCCATAACTATTCCGCCTGCCCGGGTTCCGGCCTTCAGGGCGGGCAAGGCGCTGCGCGAGGCGGTGGGCAACGCGCGCTGAGCGCGACCGGGAACCGGACGCTGCGGCCGCCCCGCCCTCGGCGGGGCGGCTTCTTCGTCTGGCCGAGGTCTAGGTGCCCGCGGCCGGGAATAGAATGGGGTGACCGGGTACAAGCGACTCTCTCCCGGGGAAGGGAGCTGGCCGGCCTGTGAGCGGGAGCGCGGGGAAGACGGGCGCCCCCGGCGCCGAGGACCACGAGGTGGTCATCACGCGGCGGGAGAAGGTACTCGTCCGGGGCGTGCTGAACGTGGAGAGCTTCGACGACGAGCAGGTCGTGATGGAGACCGCGATGGGCGTCCTCACGCTCAAGGGTGAGAAGCTGCATATCCGCCAGCTGGACCTGGATGCCGGCAGCTTCGCCGTGGAAGGGCTGGTCTCCGCGCTGCACTACACCGCTGCCGCCGGGCGGGACCGCGAGCGGGGCAAGGGGTTTCTCGAGCGGTTGCTCCGTTGATCCCGCCGGCGCAGCCCTCGGGAGTCACGCCGTTGACCCCCCTCGAGCTGCAGCTCTTCACCTTCCTGGCCTTCGTCCTGTTGGGGATGGCCATCGGGTTCCTCTTCGACCTGCTACGCCTCTGGCGCCGCCTGGCGCACCCGCGTCCCCTGACCGCCCACCTGGGCGACGCCGTCTTCGCCTCCATGGCGGGTGTTCTCATCCTCTCCGGTCTGCTCCTCGTCAACTGGTTGCAGCTCCGCGCCTTCGTCCTCCTGGGGCTGGCCGCGGGCTGCGGCCTCTACCTCTGGCTCGCCGCCCCCTGGGTCGAGCGCCTGGTCGTCCGCCTGCTGGTCGTGTCGGTGCGCGCCGCCTGGTTCGTGGGGCGGCGGGCTTCTGCCGCGGGCAGGCGGGCCGCCGCCGTCGCCGCCCCCGTCTGGCGACGGGCAAGACGTCCCCTCGCCCGCCTGCGCAGCCTCCGCCGCAGGGCGCAGGAGGGACGGCGGGGTCTGGCGGCCATCCTGAGGCGGCTGCGGGGCTTCCTCTGCTAGGTGGCCGGTGTCCCGTCCCGGCTGCGCCCGGCGCCGGGGCCACGGTGCCCTTGCCCCCCGGCGGAAACGGATTGCCGAGCATAAAAGGATTTCGTCAACAAGTGGCGAACCACTTGAGGCACCGCTGGCACCTTCCCGGGGGCCGCCGCCAGGCGGCTCCGGGCGGCTGGGGGGCGAGGCACGGTGGCGAGGACGCCGCTGCGGCCGTGGTGGCGGAAGGCACTGGTGTACGGCTTCTTGCTCTACATGGGGCTGATCCTGCTGCTGCAGGAGCTCAACGGCTTCCGCCTGCAGCGGGAGCTGACCGACCTGCGCGCCCGGGTGCGGGCGGCCCACGAGTACAACGCGACGCTGCACCGCCGCCTGGAGACGCTGAATTCCGACGCCTACATCGAGCAAGTCGCGCGAGAACAGCTCGGCATGACACGGTCGGACGAGATCCCCTTCTTGCCGGGCCCGCCAACACGCTGATATGCCTTGCCTGCGGCACGCGGGCGTGATAAGATTTAGTGCCGCGGTAGCGTGACGCGCCGGAGTGCTGGAATGGCAGACAGCGGTGACTTAAAATCACTTGGGCCCAGCGCCCGTGTGGGTTCGAGTCCCACCTCCGGCACCAGCGCGGCGTTCCCGGCGGCGTAGCTCAGCGGTAGAGCAAGCGGTTCATACCCGCTCGGTCGGTGGTTCAAATCCACCCGCCGCTACCATTTGTGGGCGTGTAGCTCAGTTGGTAGAGCAGCTGACTCTTAATCAGCGGGTCGAGGGTTCGAATCCTTCCACGCCCACCAGTTTGAAGCTTAGACCGCAAAGGTTTCACGTAGCGCACCGCCGCCTCCACGTCGGCGTGGTGGAGGCCGGGGTCGTCCGCGATCCTGTGCAGGACCGAGCCAAATGATGAACCGGCTCCGCAGCGGCCCGAGGCCCAGGAGCCGGCCGGCCCTCTGGCCAGCGCCGACTCGAACGCGCTCAGAGGCGGGGTCCCGGCAGAAGGCGCGTCTAGCGTCAGCCCCCGCGGGGACCGAGCACCGCCTCGGCCAGGTCCAGCACGTTGTCATACCAATAGAGGCGGTCGCGCGCCCTCAGCAGCCACTCCCCCAGGGGGTGGGCCTGCTCCTCCTCGTCCAGGCGCGAGAGGAGGCGGGCGAACTTCTCCTCCTCCGACCCGCCCTCGGCTTCCACGGCGAGGATCTTCCGGGCGATGCGGAGCCTCACCTGGTCGGCCATGTCAGCGCCCCCTCTCCCGCACCCGCGCCAGCTTCTCCTGGAAGCGGTCGCGGTATTTCTCGAAGAGCGCGGCCCTGGTTGGGTCGTCGTCGGTCACGCCGAGCTTTTCCTTGACGTAAGCGATAAAGTCCTCCGAGCCCCGCCCGTGCAGCAGGTCGTACTGGAGGTAGGCGGTAGTATCGCGGTCCTCGGGGGAAAGGAGCCAGTCCAGGCAGTCGTCCGTGGTGCGGCGGTACTTTTGTCCGTCGAAGGTCTCCAGATGGAGGTAATGGGCCAGCAGCAGCTTCTCGTAGACGGTGCGCTCCCGTTCGTCCAGCAACTCCCCGGCCTCCTCGGGACGGCTGCGCGCCCGCCGCGGGTTCCCCCGGAGTCCGGCGGCGGGGTGGCGGGCTGTCCAGCTCCCGCCCGGGATGTTATTCTAAAGCCCGTGAAGAGGCTGGTCGAGAAGGCCCGCTACGTGATCCTGCTCGCCGTCCTGGCCTCCCTGGCCGCGAGCGTGCTGACCCTGGCCGCCACCGTGCTCCGGATGGGCACCGTGCTCGCCCGCCTCGTGCAGGGGATGGCGGGAGGTGAGGCGGGGACGGCCACGGCGGAAGTGGTGGCGACCCTGGACGCCCTCCTGCTGGCGGTCATCCTGTACATCTTCGCGGCCGGCCTGTACGAGCTCTTCATCGGCGAGCTTTCCCTGCCCGAATGGCTGGTCATCCGCGACCTGGGCGACCTGAAGTCCAAGCTCGTGAGCGTCATCATCCTCCTGATGGCGGTGACGTTCCTCGAGCACCTGGTGCAGTGGCGCCAGCCCCTGGACACCCTCCTCTTCGGCGGCGCCACCGCGGCGGTGGTGGCCGTCCTGGTCCTCTACCTGCGGCTGGGCGAGCCGGGATCCCGGTGAGAGAGTACACCCTGGTCTTCTACCGCCGCACCACGGACAGCAAGTACGTGTTGCTCCGACGCCGGAGGCCGCCGTACGCGGGCCTCTGGAACCTGCCGGGAGGGAAGGTGGAGCCGGAGGACGAGACCCTCGAGGAGTCCGCCTGGCGGGAGCTCTGGGAGGAGACGGGGCTGGTGGCGCGCACGGTGTACCGGGCCACCTTCGACGTGGAGTCGCCCGACAGGTCGGCGCCGCCGGTGCGGCTGCACGTGTTCACGGCCGAGGGGTCCGGCCGGGCCGTGGCCGGCCCCGGGCCGGAGGGCGAGCTGGGCTGGTTCGCCGCCGAGGAACTGGCCTCCCGTCCCGACGTGATGAACAACCTGGCGCTCATGCTCCGCATCGTGAGCGGCCTGGAGCGTCCCGCCGAGTTCGTGATGTTTTACGTGCAGGGCAGGCCGGCGGGGGTCGAGCCGAAGGCGCGGCGGTGAGGGCCGCCGTGCCCGGTGTCCGGGCTCAGACGACGAGGACGACCTTGCCGAAATGGCGCCTCTCCTCGACGTAGCGGTGGGCGGCTGCCGCCTCCGCCAGCGGGAAGGTGCGGTCGAGCACGGGGCGGAGGCGCCTCTCTTCGACCAGGGCGATGATGCGCCGCAGCTCGGCCCTCGTCCCCAGGAACGAGCCCAAGAGGGTCAGCTCCCGGCGGTAGAACTCCCGCAGGTCGAAGGCGATCTCCGTGCCGGTGGTGGCGCCGCAGTTGACGAGGCGACCGCCGCGGGCGAGGGCGCCCAGGGCGACGTCCCAGGTGGCCTGTCCGGCGTGGTCGACGACCACGTCCACGCCCCAGCCGTCGGTCGCCGCCCGCGCGGCGGCGGCCACGTCCTCCGTCCGGTAGTTGAACACCGCTTCCGCGCCCAGGTCCCGGACCCGCTCCTTCCTGGCGTCGTCGCCCACCGCTGCCAGCACGCGGGCTCCCATGAGGGCGGCGATCTGCACCGCCGACGAGCCGACGCCCCCGCTGGCGCCCAGGACCAGGACCGTCTCGCCCGGCCGCAGGCGGGCGCGCGCAGCCAGCATGTGCCAGGCGGTCAGGAACACGAGCGGGAAGGCCGCGGCCGCCGGGAAGTCGAGGCCGCGCGGGAAGGGCATCACATTGGCCGCCGGCACGGCCAGGTACTCGGCCGAGCCGCCGTCCAGATGCCAGCCCAGGACGCGCACCTCCGGGCAAGCGTTCTCCCGCCCGGCCAGGCAGTTGGGACAACGGCCGCAGCTCAAGGCCGGGAAGACGAGCACCGGCTGGCCCTCGCGCAAGCCGAGGGCGCCGGCGTCGACGGCCGCGCCCCAGCCGGCCACCTCGCCGGCCACGTCCGCCCCGGGGATGCGGGGCAGCCCGATGCGACCGGCCCCCTGGGGGGAGCGGTTGCGGAGGTCCACGTGGTTCACCGAGCAGGCGCGCACCCGGATCAGCACCTCGCCCGGTCCCGGAGCTGGTGAGGGTACCTCCTCGTAGCGGAGCACCTCCGGGCCCCCGTGCTCGTGGTAGCGCACCGCCTTCACGCTTTCCGCCTCCTTCAGCCGGTCCGTCCGCGTTCAGGATACCATCGGGAGCCTGGGCGCGCCCAGAGGCGGGCGAGTCGCCGCGGGGCGGATGATGGGAGAAGGTGCGGCCAGTCTGCCCCCGCCCTCCGACAAGGATCGACCCGCCGGTTCCGGTAAAATGCGGTAGGCAGCGAGGGAGGCGACCGCTGATGCCCCCTGCCTGGGCGCTCGCGGCTCTGGGCTTCCTGCTCGGGCGGGTCGACCTGTTCGGCCTGGTCCGGCCCTTTGCGCCCGCGTTCTACGCGGCCGCGGGTGCCCTCGCCCCGGCATGGCGGGGGCCGGTGGGCGTGGCCGTCGTCCTGGGTGCCCTGTCCCAGGGCGCCTGGGATGCCGCCGCCGCGCACGCCGTCTTCTGCTTCCTCGAAGGCCTGCTGGTCCGCAGGTGGCGGAGCGGGGGCCTGCGCGGGCTGGCCGGCCGCTTCGTGCCCGTGGCCCTGGTTGTCTACGGCATCCTCTTCCTGGCCCGCTTCCCCGGTCCCTACGGGGTCATGCTCGCCCTCTTCCAGACGGCGTTGGGGGCTCTGCTGGCCGCGGCTTGTCATCTCGCCCTCCAACCCCCGGCGGCGTACGGGCGGACGTGGCGCGAGGCTCTGGAGGAGCGGGCGCCAATTTGGAGCCTGCTGGCGG